>CAWLAW010000119.1:0-7617 GCA_963854885.1 Gammaproteobacteria bacterium
AAAGACGAGGCAAGTTATCGCTACTTGGCCGAATCTATTCGAATGCATCCTAATCAGGAAAATCTTCTGTCGATGATGACGGAGGCGGGCTTTCGGCAATGTCGTTTTCGTAACTTGGCGGCTGGGGTGGTTGCTTTGCACGACGGTATTCGGATCTAATTGATGCCATTCTCCGCGTTTAATGTTGTGCAACATTTAATGGGTCGGGATGCCGGCGTGACACTAGCCGATCGCCTCAACGCATTGTTTAATCAAGTTTTGAGCAAAGACGAGAAAACTAAATATCGACTTCGCGAACTAGGAGATTGTTCGATTGGATTCGCACTTCGGGGAAGCTCTCTGCGAGTAGTTGTGGAAGTGCTCGACGGTGATATTCGCGCAATTCGCGATCAAGATCTCTCTCCTGACGTGCAGATAGAAGGAAGCCTTAGCGATTTTATTGCGATGGCACGGAGCCAGCGTGAAGGGTCTGCAATGGCGGCGGGGAAAGTGTCGATCCAGGGGGATTTGGCGACGGCGCAAAATGTTCAGGCAATCATCGCAGAGATAGACTTCGATATTGAGGAGATAATCTCAGAGCGTGTGGGAGATGTCGTGGCGAGGCAGATGGGTCGAGCGGTTCGCGCTGGACTCAAGTGGGCGGAAAACTCCCACAATACGGTTGAGAGAGACGTCAGCGAATTTCTCCAATTCGAAGCCCGCATATTGCCGAATGAGCGAGAAATGGAAGAATTCATTCGTTCTGGTGGTGTTGCCGCTATGGATGTAGAAAGACTACAGGCCCGTCTCGAGCGGATTCAGCGTAAGCGAGCGCAGAAATGATCACCCCCGGACAGTTCTTCCGGGTACTTGCGATCCAGCGAATCATGATCCGCCACGGGCTCGACGAACTGTTGTTCACGACTCCGTTTCTGCGCTCGATGCGTTTCCTCTTGTATCTATTGCCTTGGAATTGGTTCCGCACAAATCAAGGCCCGCGCGCCGTCCGGTTGCGCATGGTGCTTGAACAGCTGGGACCAATATTTATAAAATTCGGGCAGATACTCTCCACTCGTCGAGATTTTCTACCAGACGATATCGCCGAAGAGCTCTCTCAGTTACAAGACAATGTCGCCCCGTTTCCCGGAGCCCAAGCTCGCGCAATTATAGAGAAAGCTTATAACTGCACGATCGAAGAGGTGTTCGATAACTTCAGCGAAATACCGTTAGCGTCCGCATCTATCGCCCAAGTTCACACTGCGTTGCTGAAAGACGGTCGTGAAGTGATTGTTAAAGTCGTGCGACCGAATATAAAGAAAACTATCGAGCGCGATATAGGGTTGATGAAGATCCTCGCCCACACGGCAGAACGATACTCATCGCATGGCAAGGATCTACACCTAAGTGGGGTTGTCGAGGAGCTGGAGAAAACGATTCTCGACGAGCTAGATATGATGCGTGAAGCGGCAAATGCATCTCAACTTAGACGCAACTTTCTCGATTCTCCGAAAATGTACGTGCCAGAAATAATGTGGCTGCAAACTCGGCAAAATGTGTTGGTCATGGAGCGATTATCAGGAATAGCCATCGATAATATCGACGCATTGCGCGACGCTGGCGTCGACCTTCATCAACTAGCAGAAACCGGAGTTGAAATATTCTTCACACAAGTTTTTCGCGACCATTTTTTTCACGCGGATATTCACCCAGGAAATATTTTTATAAAGCCGGGAAAAAATGGCGAGCCGGCCATGTACGCACCGGTAGATTTTGGCATCATGGGCTCGCTGAGCGAGTTTGATCAACGTTATTTGGCCGAAAATTTTTCTGCATTATTGGATAAGAATTATCGCAAAGTGGCTGAACTCCATGTCGAATCTGGCTGGGTACCCAAAGACACTAGGGTCGATGAATTTGAGTTCGCAATTCGCACTGTGTGCGAACCTATCTTCGATCGACCGGTGAAAGATATATCCGTTGGCGCATTATTGCTGCGCCTATTTCAAACGGCTCGTCGCTTCCACATGAAAATTTTGCCGCAGCTACTCCTGCTGCAAAAGACGATCGTCAATGTCGAGGGGATCGGACGGCAACTGGATCCCGACCTGGATTTATGGCGGGCGGCGAGGCCTTCCTTAGAGTCTTGGATGCGCGATAGAGTCGGATTGCGATCAGTATTGCGCAGCACGCGCCAAAATGTACCACTTTGGGTTGATCGGCTTCCTGAACTTCCCGGCTTAGCATTCGAGATACTGGATCAGGTGCGCGGCGGACGATTGCAAGTCGTTACCAGTGATCCGGAGCTAAAAGAAATTCGTCGCGAAATTGAACGAATTCACAAACGGCTAGTTTTCGCCGTGATTGGCGTCGGTTTAATAATTGGGGCGGGCGTCTTGCACGGCGTGTCAGTGCAAACGTCGCGATTGATCGGACCGCTCCCTTTGAGCGTGTGGGTACTCGGTGGCTGCGGAATGATCGCCTTGATCGCAGCGTTCAAAAGAAGTCGTCTGCCTTGATCTCAAGGGTGTACTTCTGTCGATCCGGTGCGCGTACCGGTCCATATAATCGCTTAATTTCACGACATTAACCCCTTGATGTTTTGGTCGCCACTGAGCTAGAGCGGAAATCGTAACGTCGTAGGGGTGCGCTATGCCGAGCGCGTGCCCATTCTTTTTGGCAAGCTTGATTAATAATTGCAATTGACCTTCGACGTGATCTCGAGATTGAACGGTGTCCAGAAATACATCGCGAGATGTGGCGGGAATGCGTGCGGCGCGCGCGATACTCAGCGCTAAACTCCCTTTGGTCGTGCGGCTATCAAGAAAAAATAAATTTCGACGATCGTGAATAGACTGCATTAGCCAATTTAGCGATTTTGACTCCGTGGTAAGCCGGCTTCCCATGTGGTTGTTTACGCCTATCGCATGGGGCACGGCGGCTAGCGATTTTGCGAAAATACTCCTGACCTCGAGCTCCGACATGTTCACTCGGAGTGCCCCCGGACCGAGCAAATGATTGTCTTGTTCGGCCTCCATTGGCAAGTGCAGGATCACGTCCTTGCCCTGTTGATGGGCTAAATTTGCCAGCTTTTTCGCAAATGGGGCAAACGGCAGTACTGCATAGGCAAATGGTTTGGTTAATTCAATCGCCGCCCGGCCGCGGCGGGAATCGTAGCCGATATCATCTATAACTATTGCGATTTCAGGCGCAACGATTGGTGGCCCGGGGTTTGCGATGCACGCGGTAATTAGTATCGCAGCGATGTTATGCATACTATTTCAGACCCAAACAGGTTCGCGGATTGCCAAGGCTAGACGATTCCCCATCCGCTCTAATGCGTGGCGCTTCTAGTGCGAAGAATGTCTATGCCTTTGAGTAAATTCAGTGCCTCGTATAATTCAAAGTCTGATTTTGCTAGGTGTTGTCGTCTACTCACATCTGCATTAGCCTGGGGTGCCGTGGTGCCATTCTCGTTTTCTAAATGCCCCGAGAGGTTTGATTCTTTAACGATTCGCGATGTCACTGCGACAGGTGATAGCTCTACTTTATCAATCACAATGTCGGGAATGATTCCTTCGGCCTGAATTGAGTGGCCGGACGGGGTGAAATATCTCGCCGTCGTTAGCTTAAGAGCAGCATTGTTGTTCATCGGTAAAATCGTTTGCACAGAGCCTTTTCCAAAAGACGGACGACCCATGATTACTGCGCGTTGGCGGTCCTGTAACGCCCCGGCGACGATTTCTGAGGCGGAAGCCGACCCTTCGTTAACTAGCACCACTAATGGCGCACCTTGAAGGAGGTCGGGTGGTTTGGCAGTAAATTCCAACTCTGAATCTTGTACTCGACCCTCGGTGTAGACGATTCTCCCTTCGCTGAGAAACGCGTCAGAAACGGACACCGCAGCGCCGAGTACCCCGCCAGGATTATTGCGTAAATCCAACACTAATCCTTTGAGCGACCCGTTTTCTTCAATTAAGTCGCTGACGTGTTTCTGCACATCATTGCCGCTCCGCGACTGGAAATGAGATATTCGTATGTAACCGAATCCGGGTTCAAGGGTTCGGCTCTTAACGCTTTGAATGTGGATAACGGCCCGTTTAATTGTAAATTCCAACGGCTTATCTTCACCCTCTCGCAATACAGATATGCGGATAGAAGTGCCGGATTCTCCGCGCATTCTTTTCACTGCCTCAGAAAGACCGATGCCTTTAACTGGGGAATCGTCGAGTCGGATTATGACGTCCCCAGGTTCGATCCCCGCGCGCTTTGCCGGGGTGTCGTCGATCGGCGCAATCACTTTTAAGAATCCATCATCCATACTCACTTCGATGCCAAGACCGCCAAACTCGCCAGTTGTTCCTTCCTGCAATGCTTCATATCCGTCCGGATCTAAATATGATGAATGCGGATCTAATCCCGACAGCATTCCCCGTACGGCATTTTCAAGTAACTGCTTGTCGTCAATTTGTTCGACGTAGTCTTTCTTAATTTTGTGGAAAACTTCAACCAATATGCGAATGTCATCTAAAGGGAGAGAATCAGGTTCAGTAGAATCCACCGTTGGAGGTGGCGCAATTGGCTCGGACGTTGCATTCTCGACAGCTATTGACGGCCCACATAAGCATGCAATGAAGGCACCAAAAATCACCAGTTTAGGTTTCTTAGGCATGGGTCTCGCGTTCCTCGTCAACGTTCAAAGTGCGCTCGGCAGACATTGCGAAATCTTCGCAGCCTGAATCAGCTAACTATTTAGCTATCGACATCATACGCGACGACTTGATCAAGCGGTTGCACACGGGCGCGGAAATTAATGGATGCCTTCGGGTGGACTGGGTAATTTATTTCAGCAGCCTGTCGAATTAGTCAGCGCTTGCACCAATGCCGCGGATCTTCTGGCAACCCGTTTTGCCGAATTTCAAAATAAACGCCGGTTGTAGTCCGCCCGCCGGTGTCACCCACAGTTGAAAGAATCTCTCCAGCATCAACGCGCTCCCCGGTGCTTTTGTAAATCTCTTGATTATGCCCGTAGAGACTCATGTATCCGTCGCTATGATCAACGATGACCAGCAAACCTAAATTTCGAAACCAATCAGCGAAGGCGATGCGTCCGCTCGCAATCGCTCGTACGTCGCTTCCTGGGGTCGATTCGATGATAACTCCGCCCCATTTTGCACCACCTGCACGCATCGCGCCGCCCGGAGCTTTTGCTATGCGACCCACCGTAGGCCAGGATAATTTGCCTTTCCGTCCTTTAAACGGCGCTGAAGCGGCATGGTCTTCTACGTGGGTTTCGGTCACCTCGTCTACAAGTTTTTCCAGTTGATTCTCGTCATCGATCAGGACGCCGAGCTCGCGCTCGTTATTCTTCACGAGTTTCTCGAGCGTCGTTGCGAGCGTATTTCTTTCATTCAGCGCTTCGCTCAATGTACTCAAATGCTCGGACGAGCGGACTTGAAGATGTCGTAACTTGTTTGCTTCTAGTTTTAACGCGGACTCGATGTTGTCCAGTTCTCCAATTCGATGCGTTTGACGGGTCAAGAAATCGTTGTTCAAACTTGCGACGTAATCAAGGTATTTCAAGTTTCGTTGCAACTCAGGAATATCTGTACTGTTGAGTAACAATTTAAGTTTTGGTTCATGCGAGAGTCGATATTTGGCGACCACTATGTCACTAACTGCACGTGCTGTTTTTGAGTATTCACGTTTGAGAGTCTCGCGTCGTTCGGTTAGAGCTGCGATCTTCAAATTTTTCGCGGCTAATTCACGAGTGAAATTATTATTTTCTCGACGCGCGAGATGCAAGCGGCGCTCGATTTCTAGGACTTGGGACCGTGCGCTTTCAAACTCGACCGTTTTGCTGGACAAAAATTTCTGCAGTTCTGCGATGCTAGTGCGGATCTTGTTTAAGTTTTCTTGCGCTGCAAGGTCGGCTTCTTGCGCAACGACGCCGGAGCCGGTTTGCCAGACCAACAATCCGAACACCACAAGCTCTGCGTGCCAGCTGCGCGGATGCAGGATCGCGCGGTGACAATTCCCGTGGCTAACGCCAGACATTGTTTACGCTTCCAGACACTCAAATTCCGACGCCCGGTCGTCTTTCATCGCATGAGCGGCGGGCGGATGATGAGCCCGCGAAATTGATACGATTTTCCTCACGAATGTGCCGCTGCTGTAGAGCACGTTACTGAATTACCTGCATCGCCGACGGCTCACGCTGCTTGCTGCTTCCCGCCTTTTAACAAAACGAGCGAATTCCCAGTCATTTCGTTGGGCACTTCAATGCCCATGAGCGCCAGCATTGTCGGTGCGATATCGCTCAAGCAACCTTTGCTCGCCATTTCAGCTTCGCGACCGATGTAAATTAACGGCACCAAATTTGTCGTATGGGCGGTGTGGGCTTGGTCGGTTGCGACGTTACGCATTTTCTCAGCATTGCCGTGATCGGCGGTAATTAACAATTCCATCCCATTTAAACGTGCGGCAGCGATTACCTTATCCAGACAGGCATCTAAGCATTCGATGCAGCGCGTGGTTGCCTCGAAGTTGCCGGTATGGCCGACCATGTCGGCATTCGCAAAATTGCAAATAATCGTGTCGTAAGTCCGACCATTAATAGCCTCGACTAAAGCATCGGTTACTTCAAATGCGCTCATTTCAGGTTTCAGATCATAAGTTGCCACGTCAGGCGATGGGATGAGGATTCGATCTTCGCCTGTGCACGGTTTCTCACGTCCGCCGTTGAAGAAGAAAGTGACGTGGGCGTATTTTTCGGTTTCGGCGATGCGTAGTTGACGTAACCCCTGTGCTGCTACCCAGTCGCCATAAGTATTCGACAAATCTGTCGGCTCGAATGCCGTCGGTAGATTGAATTGTTCTCCGTAACTGGTCATGGTGACAAACTCGTGCAACTGAGGAACCCGTCGGCGCCGAAATCTATTGAAGGTGCTGTCAGCAAACGCCAAGCTGAGTTGTCGCGCGCGGTCAGAACGAAAATTGGCAAAAAAGACACTATCGCCATCCTCTATTTTTGCGACCTCGCCTCGTGCGTCAACGATTGTGCTAGAGGTTACGAACTCATCGCTCTCGCCTCTGTTGTAAGCGTCATCGAGGGCGATCGCCGCAGTGCGGTATTGATGCGGCGCGCGGCCATCGACGATGAGATCGAATGCGACCTCGATTCGGTCCCAGTTGTCGTTGCGGTCCATGGCAAAGTATCGACCGACGACACTTGCTGTCCTTCCGACCCCGACCTCCTCAAACTTCTTTTCCAAGGCTTCCAATGAATCGGCGGCGCTGCGCGGTGGCGTATCGCGACCATCGAGAATCGCGTGAAAATAAATCTGCTTTACGCCACTGGCCGCGGCAAACTCTATCGCTGAGAAAATATGATCTTCGTGACTGTGTACACCGCCGGGCGATAACAGTCCGATGATATGCAATGCTTTGTTCTGCGCAGCGATTCGTTGCAGGCGAGGTTTAAGCACTGGATTGTTGTGAAACGTGCCGTCGGCAACGGCTTCCGAAATCCGTGTGAAATCTTGCTTCACGGTGCGTCCCGCGCCTAGGTGCATGTGGCCAACTTCTGAGTTCCCCATCTGTTCGTCGGGGAGTCCAACGCTGGATCCGGAACAATGAATT
>CAWLAW010000120.1:0-7519 GCA_963854885.1 Gammaproteobacteria bacterium
CGCCGCTACGGCGCGCAAATCAGGGAAGAAATTCTAAACGATGTACTCCGATCGAGCTTTTCAGAAGCGATGACACAGGAGGAACTGCGCCCGGTTGGCGAGCCTGCAATTGAGCCCGGTAATACTGAGATAGGAAGTGGGTTGAGTTATACCGCCACTTTCGAAGTGTACCCAACGGTCAGTATTAATCCGCTAGAAGACCTCAAGGTTGAACGTCCGACCTGTGAAATCGCAGAATCCGATCTCGACAAGATGGTTGATACGCTTCGCGAGCAACACAAAACCTGGCTGGAAGTGGCCCGGGCATCTGTTGACGGGGATCAGGTAACCGTTGATTTCGAAGGTGAAATTGATGGCGAAGCGTTCGAAGGTGGCGCGGCGACCGATTTTGATTTGGTGATCGGCGCTGGGAATATGATTGACGGCTTCGAAGAGGGATTAGCTGGGAAAAGCGTTGGCGACGAAACCGAATTAAACCTCTCGTTTCCGGAAAAATACCAAAATGAAGCGCTCGCCGGAAAAGACGTCAAGTTTGCGGTCAAAGTGAAGCAGGTATCCGAACCAGTATTGCCCGAGCTCGCGACGGACTTTTTTAGCAAATTCGGTGTTGAAAGCGACGAACTGAGCGAGTTCCACACGGAAATTCGAGAAAATATGGAACGTGAGCGCGATCGCGCTTTACAGCGACGGTTTAACACAGGTGTCCTCGATAGCATGAGCGAGGCCAACGAAATAGCGCTACCGAATGCGCTAATCCAGCAAGAATTAATGCGTATGCAGCAGCAAGCCCTCCAGTCAATGATGCAACGCGGTGCAAACCCGTCGGATTTTGATCCGTCCAATTTGGCGGGCATGTTTGAGGAGCCGTCGAAAAAACGAGTAAAGCTCGGGCTGCTAATGGCCGAAATGATAAAAGATGCAGGAATATCGGCCGATCCCGCGAAAGTTCGTGGCACGGTTGAATCGATGGCTTCGAGTTACGAAGATTCTGCGGCAGTTGTCAAATGGTACTACGAAGATCCGCAACGATTGCAGGAGATTGAAGCGATGTGTTTGGAAGACGAAGCTGTCACCTGGATCGCCGACCGGGCAACGGTCAGCGAGGTGCCAATCTCGTTTGACGACCTCATGAATCCAGGTCAGACTGCGCAATAAACAAGGGTATTATCAATTTTATGACGGACAATCAAAGCAACGCTAGTGGCCCCGGTATCCAGGCACTAAACCTGGTGCCGATGGTCGTTGAGCAAACCGCACGCGGTGAGCGCTCCTACGATATTTATTCTCGGTTATTGAAAGAGCGGGTAGTTTTCCTCGTCGGTCCAGTCGAAGACCACGTGGCCAACGTTATCGTCGCGCAGTTATTGTTCCTGGAATCGGAAAATCCCGATAAGGATATCCATCTATACATCAATTCTCCGGGTGGATCGGTTACTGCTGGTCTCGCCATTTACGACACGATGCAGTTCGTTAAGCCTGCAGTCAGTACGATGTGCATCGGACAAGCCGCCAGCATGGGCGCGTTATTGTTAGCGGGCGGAGCAAGTGGTAAGCGATTTTGCTTGCCGCACTCGCGGGTCATGATCCACCAGCCATTAGGTGGTTTCCAAGGTCAAGCGACCGACTTTGATATTCACGCGCGGGAAATTTTAAATATTCGGGACCGGCTCAACGACATCATGGCAAAGCATACCGGGCAGCCGCTTGAGAGTGTTCGCAAAGATACCGAACGCGACAACTTCATGAGCGCGACAGAAGCGCAAGAGTACGGGTTGATCGACAAGGTTTTGGATAACCGTGATGTTGCCGGTCCAACGAGTGTCGATAGTTAGAGTTTGATCGGCCAATCGATTGGTCGCCATGTAAATAAAAATAGAGGCACGAACGAATGAGCGACAGTAAGAATTCGAAAGGCGGCGACGGCGACCGACTTTTGTACTGTTCCTTTTGCGGGAAAAGTCAGCACGAAGTGCGTAAATTGATCGCTGGACCTTCAGTCTTTATTTGCGACGAATGCGTGGAATTATGCAATGACATAATTCGTGAGGAGATCCAAGAAAAATCAGGTGGTGCGGCTGGAAGCAAATTACCTATTCCCGAGGAAATTAACCACATACTGGACGAATATGTCATTGGCCAACTCCAGGCAAAGAAAATTCTTGCGGTCGCGGTGTACAACCACTACAAGCGCCTGGACACTCGGGTAAAACAGACCGACGTCGAACTCGCGAAAAGTAATGTCTTGCTCATTGGCCCGACCGGAAGCGGTAAAACCTTACTAGCAGAAACGCTTGCACGACTATTAAACGTGCCGTTCACTATCGCCGATGCGACAACGCTCACTGAAGCAGGATATGTCGGTGAGGATGTTGAAAATATCATCCAAAAATTGCTGCAAAAATGCGATTACGACGTTGAGAAAGCCCAAACCGGCATCGTCTATATCGATGAAATTGACAAAATTTCCAGGAAATCCGATAACCCGTCGATCACTCGTGACGTATCGGGTGAGGGTGTCCAACAAGCGCTACTAAAATTAATCGAAGGCACGGTTGCATCGGTTCCCCCCCAGGGCGGCAGAAAGCACCCACAACAAGAGTTTCTACAGGTTGATACGTCGAATATTTTGTTCGTGTGTGGCGGGGCGTTCTCTGGATTGGACAAGATTATCCGTGATCGTTCGGAAAAAGGCGGGATCGGTTTTTCCGCTGAGGTGAAGAGCAAGGACGACAAGAAGACAACCGGCGAAATGCTCCACCAGGTCGAACCGGAGGATTTAATTCGTTACGGCTTAATTCCGGAATTTGTCGGTCGTCTGCCTGTGGTTGCAGTACTCGATGAGCTAGATGAAGGGCAGTTGATGCAAATACTTGTCGAACCAAAAAATGCGCTGACGAAACAATACGGCAAGCTGTTCGAAATGGAAGGCTGCGAACTCGAATTCAGAGAGGATGCCTTGCTTGCAGTCGCCAAAAGGGCCGTGGAAAGAAAAACCGGCGCACGCGGCTTGCGTTCCATAATCGAGCAGAAATTGCTCGATACGATGTATGAGCTGCCGTCGTTGGACGATGTAGTTAAAGTTGTCGTCGACGAAGGTGTCATAACGGGTGATAGCAAGCCGTTAATCATTTACGAAGGCGCCGATATTCCCAAGGCGGCCTCAGATTGATTAGGACGGCATCGATTGCGATAAATGACGCAATTCCCGACCCTATTCCGGGTCATGCCTGACATAATGCCTACTGCTGTTGTCGCGCGAATCGTGCGGCTCAGCGGCAAGGTTTCCCATCCAAACTGTATAGTAATTTCTTGAGTCACCGGGACCAAACCTAATGACCGAATCCAATATTCTTGCCGTCCTACCGCTACGCGACGTTGTGGTCTACCCGCACATGGTAATACCGCTTTTTGTCGGACGTGAGAAATCCATAAAAGCCCTCGAGTCAGCGATGGAGGACGCCAAGCAAATACTGTTAGTTGCCCAACGCAGTGCTGCCGATGACGATCCGTCAACAGATGAGATCCACGACGTTGGTACTGTGTCCAATATTTTACAATTATTGAAACTACCCGACGGGACGATCAAAGTTCTCGTCGAAGGTGTTCGGCGAGCACGGACGCTTGAGTTTATCGATACCGAGGAATACTTCTCCGCAACAACCGAACCGCTGGAACCCGAACCGATCACTGAGCGAGAAGGCGAAGTTCTAACGCGATCGTTGATGAGCCAGTTCGATCAATACGTGAAACTAAACAAAAAGGTTCCGCCAGAAATTATTTCATCGTTGTCGAGTATTGACGATCCGTCGCGCTTGGCGGATACGATTGCTGCGCACATGTCGATAAAAATCCAAGACAAACAAGAGGTCCTAGAGTTCGTGAACCTTCGCGAACGGCTTGAGCATTTGATTAGTTTGATGGAATCGGAAATCGATCTTTTGCAGGTCGAAAAGCGCCTGCGTGGCCGCGTCAAAAAACAAATGGAGAAAAGTCAGCGCGAGTATTACCTAAACGAGCAAATGAAGGCCATTCAAAACGAATTGGGTGAGTCTGAAGACGGTACGAACGAGTTCGATGAGCTGGCAGAGAAAATTGCCGACTCGGGCATGCACAAAGAAGCTCGAGAAAAAGCAGAATCGGAACTTAAAAAATTACGCATGATGTCGCCCATGTCCGCCGAAGCGACGGTGGTTCGAAATTATATCGATTGGATAGTTGGTGTTCCTTGGAAGAAACGCTCGAAAACAATCAAAGATATTAATCGGGCCGAGGAAATTTTAGATGAAGATCACTACGGGCTCGAGAAGGTAAAAGAACGAATAGTTGAACACCTTGCCGTCCAGCAACGTGTAAAGAAAATGAAAGGACCGATCCTGTGCCTCGTCGGCCCACCTGGGGTCGGCAAAACGTCTCTTGGTCGCTCGATTGCTCGCGCGACGAATAGAAAATTCGTACGAATGTCATTAGGCGGCGTTCGTGATGAAGCAGAAATTCGCGGCCATCGGCGTACATATGTCGGCTCTTTGCCGGGTAAAATTCTGCAGAATATGGCGAAAGTAGAGACCCGAAATCCGCTATTTCTACTCGACGAAGTGGACAAAATGGCAATGGATTTTCGCGGCGATCCCGCGTCAGCTTTACTAGAGGTATTGGATCCGGAGCAAAATTTCGCGTTCAACGATCATTACCTCGAGGTCGATTACGACTTATCCGAAGTCATGTTTATAACCACCGCCAATAGCTTAAATATTCCGGCTCCGCTACTCGACCGAATGGAAGTCATTCGCCTAGCGGGGTATACGGAAGATGAAAAAGTTAGCATTGCGACGAAATATTTGATCCCCAAACAGATCAAAAATAACGGGCTAAAAGACGCCGAGATCAAAATCGCCGAATCTGCGATCCGTGAAATTATCCGATACTACTCACGAGAGGCCGGTGTGCGTAACCTCGAACGTGAAATTGCGAACGTTTGTCGGAAAGTCGTTAAGCAGATCTTGAAAAAGGATCCGGGGCGTGCGATCTCAGTCACTGGAAAGTCCATAGAAAAATTTCTCGGCGTAAAGCGTTTTCGATATGGACTCGCGGAAGTAGAGGATCGTATTGGGCAGGTTACTGGCCTTGCTTGGACTGAGGTTGGTGGCGATTTGCTAACGATTGAAGCGGTCGTCGTACCAGGTAAAGGTAAAGAAACCTATACCGGCCGCTTGGGTGATGTCATGCAAGAGTCGATCAAAGCGGCAATGACTGTGGTGCGCAGTCGAGCTAGATCTTTAGGGATTAAACCAGAGTTCTATCGCGATAATGATGTACATTTCCACGTGCCCGAGGGAGCAACGCCTAAAGACGGTCCAAGTGCGGGGGTTGGAATGTCGACCGCGCTGGTCTCTGCGTTGACGAAGATACCGGTGCGCGCGGATGTCGCAATGACAGGAGAAATTACGCTGCGTGGCGAGGTACTGCCGATAGGTGGACTGAAAGAGAAATTGCTCGCAGCGTTGCGAGGAGGAATTAAGACGGTTTTGATTCCGGTAGAAAACGAGCCCGAACTAAAAGAGATCCCGAACAATATTAAGCAAGGCCTCGATATTAAACCCGTACGCTGGATTGACGAAGTATTCGCCATAGCGTTGCAACAAATACCAACGCCGTTGTCGGACGAAGAGGTCGAGCGTCTCGCACAGGATGCAAGAGATAGCGACGACGATTCTGACGCATTGCGAGCGCACTAAAAATCCAACGAGCCCGCGCCCACGCGCTTGCTAGACGCTGTTTGGCTTGGTATAACGGCGTGGTCAAACGGTCGGAAACCAGGGATAGGACATATAATTAATATCAACCAAAAAAACTTACTCACGCTGGGTATGGTTACTTGAAGGGGAGTTCCCGTATGAACAAGGCAGAATTAATTGACACGGTTGCAGAAGCAGCGGATCTATCTAAGGCTAGCGCAGCGCGTGCCGTCGACGCGGTGACGGAAGCGATAGCCGAGGCGTTAAAAAAGGACGACCAAGTAACCATCGTCGGATTCGGAACGTTCAGCGTTCGCAAGCGCGCTGCGCGCTCCGGTCGCAACCCAAGAACGGGCGAAACCATACACATCAAAGCGTCAAATGTTCCGGGCTTCAAACCTGGAAAAGCGCTGAAGGATGCCGTAAACTGATCGGCGACCTTTGGGTGCTTAGCTCAGTTGGGAGAGCGTCGCCTTTACACGGCGAAGGTCGGGGGTTCGAACCCCTCAGCACCCACCAGAGATGATTGTTAGGAGTGGTAGTTCAGTTGGTTAGAATACCGGCCTGTCACGCCGGGGGTCGCGGGTTCGAGTCCCGTCCACTCCGCCATACAATTTTCGAACAATAAGCACCCGTGCCGGGGTGTCCGTGCGTTAAAAGAACGCAATTTCTCTTTGCCGCGCCGGTGAACCATTCCCGAATTCGCGAGGAATTTAATCAATGCTGCAGCTGATTCGCGACCGCTCGCAAGGTCTGGTCGTCGGGGTCATCGTTTTCTTTATCTGCCTCACTTTCGCGCTGTTCGGCGTGCAACAATACTTAGATGCTCGTGGAGCGGTTGTCGTTGCGGAGGTTAATGGCGAAGAAATTGGTCTCGGCGAATATCAACGGGCATTCCAGCAGATCCGGCAGCGTGCGCAAGCCATGCTTGGTGAATCGTTCGACTCAGGCCAATGGAGCGGCGAGCAAGCGAAAATGTCCACGCTTGACTACGTTGTTAATGAAAAACTGCTTGGCCAGGTTGTCGATAAGTCCAACATTCGTGCATCCGATGCCCAAATCGCGAATTACATTCGTACGTCGCCGCAATTCTCAACCGATGGTGAATTTTCCGAAGTCCTGTATGGACAATTGGTCCGGCGGCTCGGGTTTAGTACGGTCGGCTTCGAACACCAGGTGCGTAAAGATCTGGTTGTAAATCAACTTCGTGCAGGCATTGGTGCAACGGCGTTTGTAACGTCCGAAGAGTTACACAGAATCGAACAATTTCGTCAGCAGTCGAGGGACGTAGGGTTCGCCATACTAGGCATTGAATCATTCCGTCAAGACAGCCCACCAAGCGCCACAGAACTCGACACTTACTTTCAAGAACATCTAGAAGACTATCGCGTCGAAGAAAGAGTAGCGCTCGCCTATCTCGATTTATCAATCGAATCGATGATGGCCGAGGTTGTCGTAACTGAAGATTACCTAAAGACTTACTACGAAACAAATCGGGCGGGTTACACGAAGCAAGAGCAACGCAACGCAAATCATATTTTAATTAAAGTCGCGAAAGACGCGGGCGCCCAAGAAATAGAGAATGCTCTCAACAAAGCCAAGGAGTTGCGCGATTCAGCCGAAAAGGGCAGCGAATTTGAAACTTTGGCTAGGGAGAACTCGGAAGATATTGGATCAAAGATGGACGGCGGGGAAACAGGTTTTTTCGGTCGCGACGTGATGGCGCCAGAATTTGAGGCGGCGGTTTTTGCCATGTCCGAAGGCGATATTAGTGCGCCAGTGCGCAC
>CAWLAW010000121.1:0-7495 GCA_963854885.1 Gammaproteobacteria bacterium
CCGTCACTCACAACTACTGCGCCAACAGGTACTTCGCCGGCATCGACGGCCTGTTCCGCAAGATTCAGTGCGCGCCGCAAAAAATATTCGTCGTCGACCGCATGCGCTGAATGTTCCATCAGCAACGACCACCTAGCCCGGTTATTCCCATTCGATTGTTGCCGGTGGTTTTCCGGATATATCGTAAACGACTCGCGAGATTCCATCGACTTCGTTGATAATTCGCGACGACATCTCGTCCAGAAATTCGTACGGCAAGTGCGCCCATCTGGCTGTCATAAAATCGACCGTTTCCACTGCGCGCAGCGCAATAACAAAATCGTAACGGCGCGCATCTCCTTGAACGCCGACGGACTTAACCGGTAGAAATACGGCAAACGCCTGGCTAACAGAGTCGTACAAATCCCAACGCCGTAAACCATCAATAAAAATATCATCGGCACGGCGTAGACAATCTGCATACTCTCGCTTTACTGAGCCTAGGATTCGAACGCCTAGCCCCGGACCCGGAAACGGATGGCGGTATACCATCGCCCGCGGCAAGGCGAGTTCGATCCCCAGTTTCCTTACCTCGTCTTTAAACAGTTCACGTAATGGTTCGAGGAGTTTGAGTTTCATGTTCTCAGGTAGGCCACCAACGTTGTGATGCGACTTAATGACGTGCGCCTTGCCTGACCCGGTGGCCGCAGATTCGATAACGTCTGGATAAATCGTTCCTTGGGCAAGCCATTTAACGCCCTGCAACTTGCCTGCTTGTTCCTCGAAAACTTCGATAAATACGCGCCCAATGATCTTGCGCTTGGCTTCGGGATCTTCGATGCCATCGAGTTCAGAAAGAAAACGTTGCTGAGCGTCGACCCTAATCACCTTGACGCCAATGTGCTCAGCGAAAGTTGCCATGACGTCATCACCCTCGCGTTCGCGCAGTAATCCATTGTCGACAAAAACACAAACTAACTGCGCTCCGATCGCTTCATGTAACAGTGCAGCAACAACGGAGGAATCGACGCCACCCGATAAACCTAACAGGACCTTGTCTGTCCCCACTCGGCTTTTCATTTCGGTAATCGCGTTGTGCGCGATATTCGACGACGTCCATAAGCCGTCACATCTGCAAATATCGTGGATAAAACGGCTAAGAATCGCCGCCCCTTGCTTCGTATGGGTGACTTCAGGATGAAATTGTAAGCCGTAAAATCGGCGCCGCTCATCTGCAATTCCGGCAATAGGCGCGCTTTCGGTTGAGGCGATTAACTTGAATCCAGCCGGTAGGTCAGTAACGTGATCGCCATGGCTCATCCAAACGTCGAGCAAACCGTGGCCGTCGGAATTCTGCTCGTCTTGAACGTCTTTTAATAACGCACTGTGTCCGCGCGCACGCACTTGTGCGTAACCAAACTCACGGACGTTTGAGGGCTCCACGTTACCACCGAGTTGCTGCGCCATGGTTTGCATGCCGTAGCAAATCCCTAATACCGGAATGCCGAGTTCGAAAACCGCATCGGGGGCGCGAATCTCACTTTCAAGCGCGACGGATTCTGGTCCGCCGGAGAGGATGACTCCTTTAGCGCCGAATTGTTTAACGTGACGGCCATCGATGTCGTATGGCTTAATTTCGCAATAAACACCGGACTCACGTACCCGGCGCGCGATGAGTTGCGTGTACTGGGAACCAAAATCGAGGATTAAAATTCGATCAGCGTGAATATCCGATCCGCTTGCGGGCCTGTCAGTCGATGCGATAATTCGGGGCTTCCTTCGTAATTTGAATATCGTGAACGTGGCTTTCGCGCATTCCGGCGGCCGAGACCCGTAAAAACTCCGGTTTGCTGCGAAATTCTTCGATGTCTCGGCAACCTGTATATCCCATAGCGGCGCGAATGCCACCTAACATCTGATGCACTATTGCGCTCAGCGGTCCCTTATACGGTACCCGACCTTCAATTCCTTCTGGAACGAGTTTCTCGATTTCGCCCGACTCTTGAAAGTAGCGGTCGGACGATCCGTGCGTTTGCGCCATTGCCGCGAGCGATCCCATACCCCGATAGGATTTGTACGAGCGTCCCTGGTAGAGCTCAACATCGCCCGGCGCTTCCTCGGTGCCAGCGAAAAGACCACCAATCATTACAGCGTGCGCGCCAGCGGCGAGCACTTTAGCGATATCACCGGAATATCGGATCCCGCCGTCAGAGATTATCGGCACATCGGTTTTTGCCAGTCGCTCGACGACGTCAGAAACCGCCGTGATTTGCGGCACGCCCACGCCGGTTACGATTCTAGTTGTACAAATGGATCCCGGTCCGATGCCAACTTTCACGGCATCGACTCCAGCGGCTACGAGCGCTTCGGCCGCGTCTCCCGTGGCGATATTTCCGCCAATAAGTTGGATGTCGGGATAGGTGCTTTTAACCCATTTAATCGTATCGATGACGCCTTTTGAATGACCATGCGCCGTATCCACGACGATCACATCGACGCCGGCCTCGACCAGCGCAGCCACTCTTTCGTGCGTACCTAATCCCGTCCCTACTGCGGCACCGACGCGCAGGCGTTGGTCGGCGTCTTTACACGCATTCGGAAATTCGTCCGCTTTTTGGATGTCCTTCACGGTAATCATCCCGCGCAGTTTAAATTCGTCGTTGATGACTAACACTTTCTCAATTCGATGCTGATGCAGCAGGCCAATAACTTCGTCCTTTTCTGCATCTTCTCGGACCGTAACCAAACGTTCTTTCGGGGTCATGATCTCACTAACGGGTTCGCCGAATCGCGTTTCAAAGCGTAAATCCCGGCTGGTGACAATTCCGACTAGATCATCGGCACTAACCACTGGCACTCCCGAAATTCCGCGAGCTCGCGTCAACGCGAGAACCTCACCGATACTCGTGTCGGGAGCCACCGTGATCGGGTCGCGAATTACCCCGCTTTCGAATTTCTTAACCTGCGACACATGCGCGGCTTGATCGGCCAAATCCATGTTCTTATGAATAATGCCGATTCCGCCTTCTTGGGCAAGGGTGATCGCTAGTTTTGCCTCCGTAACCGTATCCATCGCCGCGGATATTAACGGGATTTGCAGGTTAATTTCGCGCGTTAAGCGCGAGCCGAGTTCCACCTGATGCGGCAAAACATCGGAGTAACCTGGAGCCAGTAGTACGTCGTCAAAGGTTAGCGCTTCGCCGGAAATGCGCATGATCAGGTTGTATCTCTTAGAATAGTGGCTGGATTATATGGGCTGGCCGCGCAGCGGTAAACGAACCATGGAAAACGATCTCTCAATAAACCAGGAGCATAACGCGCGAAACCGCGATATTTACACCGTTTCGCGCTTAAACCGTGAATCACGTGAGGTCTTAGAACGTGAAATCGGTGTTATTTGGATTGGCGGGGAACTGTCAAACTTCGCCCGACCCCGCTCAGGTCATTGGTATTTCTCTCTAAAAGACGACGCGGCGCAGGTGCGCTGTGCGATGTTCCGCTCGCGCAACAACCTTGTCGCGTTCGAACCCCGAGAAGGCGCCCAGCTGCTCGCTCGCGTTCGAGTTGGCATGTACGAACCTCGCGGAGAGTTTCAACTGATTGTCGAACAGTTAGAACTCGCCGGCGAGGGCTTGCTGCGGCAGAAATTCGAGCTATTGAAAAGAAAACTAGCGGCGGAAGGTCTCTTCGACTCTGGCGTTAAGCAAGAACTACCCTATTGGCCGAAACGAATTGGCGTGGTCACCTCGCCCAGTGGCGCCGCGTTAAAAGATATTCTCACGGTATTGCGGCGACGTAACCCAAGCATCGAAATCGTCGTTTATCCGACCGCTGTCCAAGGCGCGAACGCGGCGCCGGAAATCGTCAACGCGATCCGCCAGGCGAACTCAAACGGGCTCTGCGATGTCTTGATCGTTGGCCGAGGAGGTGGATCAATTGAAGACCTGTGGGCGTTTAACGAAGAAATTGTTGCAAGAGCGATTTTTGCTTCTGAAACCCCGGTGGTGTCGGCCGTTGGGCACGAAATTGATTTTACGATAGCCGATTTGGTTGCTGATACACGCGCCGCGACCCCATCTGCAAGTGCTGAAATATGTTCTCCCGACCGGATCGAGATCTTGCGTTCGATAGAGGCCTTAGCAACTCGGGCTGCTAAAACGATGCACATACAAACTACTGGCTTGAATAATCAATTACGACACTTGCAAGCGAGACTGCAACATCCCGGTCGTCGACTGGAGCAATACCATCAGCGTATTGACGAACTCATGCAACGACTCCCGTTAAGTGTCGCAACTGGCTTAGAACTTCGAAGCCGAAAGTTAGAGGCGCTTCGCGCCCGAGTTCAGTCGTCTAGCCCACGTCATCGGCTCAAGCTGTCACAATCTCGAATCGCCGACATACGGCGACGCTTGATTGCTTCAACGTCAGCGAAAATTGTCGCGCTTCAATCTCGAGTCGACGAAAATCAACGTGCGCTTCAAGCCGTAAGTCCGCAAGCCACTCTGCAACGTGGTTATGCAATTGTTTCAAACGCGGCGGGCGAGATCGGACGCAGCGCAAATCAATTTGCGCCAGGTGAACGTGCCTCGGCAACCTTAGCTAAAGGCCGGCTAAACCTAACCGTGAAGAATGTCGAATTGGAGACTTCGCCAAGCTCTGACTCAGCGGGAAAATGAACCGGCGCGAAGGACTAATTTAGGGCTGCCGCGCGTTTTACGCTGGTGTTTTTATCCCGCTCTGTTATCAGTATCGTAGCGCGTAGTAGGCTATTCCCAGCCATTCATGAATCGCGGCGCGAGACGTGATCAGCGCCGAAGCTGAGGGTAAACAATCGAACAATCCGTAGGTTGTTGTCGAACCCGACGCAAATGCGATGGGCGCTGGGATCACGTCAAAACCGACATTTTTAAATACTCGAACCGAGCGCGGCATGTGTAGTGCGTGGGTCACTAATACGATTTTCATGGCCGGAACCAACTCCCGCAAATAGCGAGCGTTTTGCGCCGTGTTGCGACTTTTGTCTTCAACCCATGTCGCCTCGAGCCCGAAGTCTTCACGAAGTGAGCTCGCCATCAACACAGCAAGTGATTCACTGCGATCCCCAAAAACTGAACCGCCGGCGACCGCAAGCGGCAGTCCATATGTCCTCGCCATAACGGCACCGTAACGTACGCGTTCCAAGGTGTCCGCGCGTATCGCATCGTGGTAGGCAAATTCCGGCGCTTTAGATATCCGACCGCCGCCTAAAATCACGACGAGATCAGCGTCGGGGGCTAAGGTTCGATCAACTGGTGGATAGAATTCAAGGGAGCGAGCGTGCCAACTGGCTACGAACGGGGTGCACCACATCCATAAAGTCACGACTGAAAGGAAATAAATTGCACGCTGCATTCGGCGCCATCGGCGCAATACGAGCCATGCAAAAAGAAGCGCAAATAGATTGGATCCAGGCGGCAAGATTAGCGCCTTAATAAAGTATCCGGCTATGATCTCCAATGCGCTTAAACCTTAATTATTTGACGTTTTCGCCAGCCGCCTGTAAATCAGCATGGTACGACGAACGGACCAGAGGACCACTGGCGACATTTGAAAATCCCAGACTGCGGGCGTACTCACCAAGCGCGTTAAATTCCTCCGGCGTAACAAATCGCTCTACCGCTAGATGGGCTCGACTCGGCTGCAAGTACTGGCCGAGCGTTAACATATCGCAATCGTGATCGCGGAGATCGCGTAACACAGCCTTTACTTCGTCGAGCGTTTCACCCAGTCCCAACATTAGTCCAGATTTCGTTGGCACGTCCTTTTGCTTCTCCCCAAAACGTTCGATTAACTTTAGCGACCAATCGTAATCCGAACCGGGACGCGCCTTTAGATACAATCGCGGAACGGTTTCCAAATTGTGATTGAAAACGTCCGGCGGAGAGATCAACAGCTCGTCCAGTGCCTTGTCCATCCTGCCGCGAAAGTCGGGTACTAGAATTTCAATTTTGATCGATGGGACAAGCTCACGTGTTGCGGCCACACACTGGGCGAAATGCGCCGCTCCGCCGTCACGTAAATCATCTCGATCAACTGATGTAATCACAACATACTTAAGCGCCATTACCTGCACGGCTTCGGCGAGATGCCTTGGCTCGTTAACGTCTAGCGGGTCAGGCCGACCGTGGGCAACGTCGCAGAACGGACAACGACGGGTACACAAGTCGCCCATAATCATGAACGTCGCCGTACCGTGAGTGAAGCACTCGCCGAGATTTGGACATGACGCTTCCTCGCATACGGTGTGGAGCTGCTGTGAACGGAGTAATTGCTTCAACTCTCTTACTCTCGGATGAGTCGGTGCCTTGGCTTTGATCCACGGTGGTTTGCGCTGCATTGGGCCACGAGTCGGCTCAACTTTTATTGGTATACGAGCGACTTTATCTGCGCCTCGTTGCGACCGCGGCCGCGGTTTTTGATCGTTCATATTAGTTTCTCTTGCAGTTCGACTCGATTATTGCGCAGCGTTAATGCTCTGCGATGACCGAATTTGTTCGATCCGTTCGGTCGGAATTGAAGGATTGTTGCGGTAGCGAGTCAGCGGTTTCGATCACGATGTCCTGGTCCTCACCATACAAAGCAGTGATCAATTCAGGCAAAACACGCTCGGCAACTACAACGCATTTCTCATCTACTCCAAAATCGCTCAACCGAGTGACCTCCAGCCCCTTATATCCGCATGGGTCGATTCGTGTGAATGGCTCCAAATCTAAATCGACGTTTAGAGAAAGGCCGTGATAAGAAGTGCCGCGTCGAATGCGTAATCCAAGTGCGGCAATCTTTGCTACACCAACGTAAACTCCTGGTGCACCACCGCGGCGTTCAGCGGCGATACGGTAATGCGTTAGAGCGTTGATTAGTCCCGCTTCAATTCGTTTGACCAATTCGCGAGGTCCTATCCCCTGACGCCGAATGTCCATCATGACATAAATCACCAATTGGCCAGGCCCATGGTAAGTGACCTGACCACCGCGGTCGCTGTGTACTAGTGGAATTCCTTTTGTGTCGTGTACGTGGTCGGCCCGGCCTCCCTGTCCTTGGGTAAACACCGGTGGGTGTTCGAGGCACCAGAGTTCGTCGGCGGAATTAGCATCACGGCGGTCCGCAAAGTGGCGCATTTTATCCAGCGTGAGCGCGTATTCAGTCAGCCCCAGATGGCGCACAATTAGGTTCATAACACCATTAGTATCCTGTCATGAGCAGTTAGCTCACGATAGAGATCGTCCAGTTGAAGTTGGTTTCGAGCTTCGAACGTCACTGTAACCGCCACATATTTCCCATTTCTGCTTGGGCGTACCACGACCGCACCGTCTGTAATGTCGCCAACATGGCGAACGACAATTTCCACGACAAATGCGTCAAAGTTGTCTGCCGCTAAGCCCATTACTTTTATCGGAAATTCACATGGAAACTCGAATAATGATTCATTCAGCTCGTCGTTACTCACCGCTGTGTTTCCCTGCTCGAAACGAAG
>CAWLAW010000122.1:0-7476 GCA_963854885.1 Gammaproteobacteria bacterium
TACTGTCGATGCAGTTACTGCTCCGGGTAAGATCGTTGAGGGGATTTCCGAAGACGCGCAAGCCCATGGCCCAGTTGTTGGTACGGTGACGGGTACAGTCAAAGGCACCGCAAAAGCGGCCGGCCAAGTAGTTACCGGTGCAGCTAAAATTGGCGTTGGTGCAGTTGAAACCATTTTGAGCCCTATTACGGGCGAGTAATGGTCTAACTGATGGTGCCTACCTAGGTAGGGGCTACCAATTCACAAAAAGGTCGGATCGAAAGATTCGGCCTTTTTGCGTTTTAGTTCACCTGAAATTGCTGCCGGGTTCCAGTTCGAACCTGGCGAGGTGGCGCGCAGACAATGTTGATCTGCGACGATCATCAAAAATCCAGAGCGAAGCTTGCTAGGATACGCCCGTGAGTTCAAGTGGTTGGCAGTTCTGGATTGATCGAGGTGGCACGTTCACCGACGTTGTCGCGCGCCATCCGAACGGACAACTACTTACTCATAAGCTCCTTTCCGAGAATCGACAACGCTACGCCGACGCGGCGATTCAAGGGATTCGCGACGTGCTTGGCGTGCGTTCCAACGAACGGTTGCCGGCTGAAAAAATCGACGTCGTTAAAATGGGCACGACGGTCGCCACGAACGCATTACTCGAACGCAAAGGCGAACGTACCTTACTGCTGACGACGCGCGGATTTCGCGATGCGTTGCGCATCGGCTATCAAAATCGACCCGATCTATTTGCTCGCCAAATAGTACTCCCCGAACTTTTATACGATCGTGTGATAGAAGTTAATGAACGACTCGCGGCAAATGGTGAAGTTCTTCGTACGCTCGATGTTGAACAAACCCGCGAGGCATTGCAATCAGCTTACGACGACGGAATTCGATCGCTTGCAATCGTGTTCATGCACGGCTATCGATTTCACGTTCACGAGCAACTCGCCGCGCGCATTGCCGGCGAGATCGGATTTACGCAAATATCCGCATCCCACATTGTCAGCCCATTGATGAAATTTGTTAGCCGCGGTGATACTACGGTTGTTGACGCTTACCTTACCCCGATACTGCGTCGTTACGTCGAAAGTATTAGTGCCGAACTCGGCGATGTTCGTCTGCTCTTTATGCAGTCGAATGGGGGGCTAACCGAGGCCGCAAATTTTCAAGGTAAAGACAGTATTTTGTCGGGTCCGGCAGGGGGCATAGTCGGTGCTGTCCAGGTGTGTGAACGTGTTGGACGAAGTAAAATAATCGCGTTTGATATGGGCGGAACGTCGACCGATGTTTCCCATTATGCGGGCACCTACGAGCGCGCCTTTGATACAAAAATTGCGGGTGTTCGAGTAAGAGTCCCGATCCTTCGGATCCATACCGTCGCTGCCGGCGGCGGTTCGATACTGCATTTTGATGGCCTAAGATTACGTGTCGGACCAGATTCTGCAGGTGCTAATCCCGGACCTGCGTGCTATCGCGGTGATGGGCCGCTTACGGTCACCGATTGCAATGTGCTACTTGGCAAAATATTGCCAGCGCATTTCCCTGCAAGTTTTGGTGAGAACGCTGATCAACCGCTTGATCGAGAAATCGTTGAAATCAAGTTCGCGCATCTCGCAGATAAAATTAATTTAGCGACAAACGGGAATCAAAGTCCCGAGCAACTGGCCGAAGGCTATTTGCGCATCGCCGTTGAAAACATGGCGAATGCGATTAAGGAGATCTCGGTTCAACGGGGCTACGATGTCACGGCTTACACCCTTAGTTGCTTCGGCGGCGCGGGGGGGCAGCATGCCTGTTTAGTAGCGGATGCATTAGGCATGACAGAAATCTTGCTCCACCCGTTTGCTGGAGTTCTGTCCGCGCTCGGGATGGGGCTCGCGGAAATACATGCGATTCGCGAACACGCGATCGAATTGCCGTTGGAAACTGCGTCTCTAGCGGGCACTGAGATGGTCCTCGACGATCTCGCCGAGCAGGCAACTCAAGAATTGCTTGCACAAGGTGTAGACGCCAACGCGATCAGATTGATCCGTCGCTATTATCTGCGTTACGCCGGATCTGATACGGCCTTGATTGTGGATGATCGTCCCGGCGGCGATATTCGCAAGAACTTCGAGGAGGCCTATCGCGGCCAGTTTGGCTTCATCATGTCGGATACCGACCTTGTCATCGAAGCCTGCGCAGTTGAAGCAGTGGGTGGATCGGGTACAGAAAAATTTGATCACACGGTAGATCCGCAACAGGTTCTCGATTCGATCCCGCCTCGATCAATTGATCGCCAAGACGTCTTTTTGCAAGGCATACAGACTCGCTGCGATGTATACGACCGCGACGATTTGGTCGTCGGCACAAAGCTCATTGGACCCGCGTTAATCATCGAATCAACCGGCACGGTAGTTTTAGAATCGGACTGGTCTTGTGAAGTCCTGATCGATCAATCCTTGCTATTGCAGCGAGTCGTCGCAAAGCATCGCGAGCGCAGCGTGGGTACGAACGCCGATCCGATAATGCTCGAAGTGTTCAATAACTTATTTATGTCTATTGCCGAGCAGATGGGCGCGGCACTGCAGAACACGGCCTATTCCGTGAATATCAAAGAACGATTGGATTTTTCATGCGCGGTGTTTAATGCCACCGGCAAGCTCATTGCGAATGCCCCGCATATGCCAGTCCATCTCGGATCGATGGGCGAAAGCGTGACGCACATTATAGCGGTCCGAGGGGCTAGCCAGAAACGCGGCGATGTCTATGTCTTGAACGATCCCTATCACGGCGGTACACACCTACCGGATATAACGGTCGTCACCCCGGTTTTTGATGGTCTTGGCGCATCCGAACAAGCCGATCGAATTTTATTCTATGTTGCGTCGCGTGGGCACCATGCCGACATCGGAGGAACGACTCCCGGCTCGATGCCGCCGGACAGTCAATCGATTATCGAAGAAGGTGTCCTGATTGATAATTTTCTGCTTGTCGAGCACGAAACCTTACGCGAAGCCGAACTCTTGAATCTTTTGACCTCGGGTCCATACCCGTCGCGTAACCCACAACAAAATATTGCCGATCTCAAAGCACAGATCGCGGCGAACAACAAAGGCGTTGTCGAGTTGCGAAAAATGGTCGACCACTACGGGTTGGAGGTGGTTAACGCTTACATGCAGCATGTGCAGGACAACGCTGAAGAGTCAGTGCGAAGAATGTTAGCCTCGCTAACCCCAAGCGAGTTCAGTTACGCAATGGACGATGGAAATGTCATTGCCGTTAAGATCGATGTGGACGCGGCCGAACGCTCGGCCGTCATCGATTTTACAAATAGCTCTGGTCAGTCGCGGTCGAATTTCAACGCACCGGCGGCGGTCTGTCGGGCGGCCGTATTGTACGTCTTGCGGACCTTAGTCGATGACGACATTCCGATGAATGACGGTTGCTTAATTCCGGTCACCTTGGTCATTCCGGAGGGGTCGATTCTAAATCCACGCCCGCCTGCGGCAGTGGTCGCCGGCAACGTCGAGACCTCGCAAGTGATCACAGATTGTTTGTACGGCGCATTCGGCGTAATGGCAGCGTCGCAGGGGACGATGAACAACTTAACGTTCGGCAATGATACCTATCAATACTACGAAACGATTTGTGGCGGATCTGGCGCTGGGCCCGATTTCAATGGTACCGATGCTGTCCACACGCATATGACGAATTCGCGTCTCACCGACCCAGAAATTTTAGAATGGCGTTTCCCGGTTCGGCTCGAGCGTTTCGAAATTCGTGAAGATAGTGGCGGGCGCGGACAGTTCTGTGGCGGCAATGGCGTGCATCGAGAAATTCGCTTTTTAGAACCGATGAGCGTATCGATTCTCGCCGGCCGCCGGTCCGTACCGCCCTATGGGATGGCCGGCGGGCAGCCGGCGGCCGTCGGACGGAATTCAATAGAGCGACTTGACGGCACTCGAGAGGTATTGGGTGCAACCGCGCGTTGCGACTTAAGCGCAGGGGAAATGGTCATCATCGACACCCCGGGCGGTGGTGGATTCGGCAAACTGAATTAGCTGCCGTGCTCTAAGGTCAATTAGGCGTGATGATTGTGCTGATTATTTTTTCTGCCAAACACGCCGATTGACGCGATGGCGCTAAAAAACAGCACAATCGCACCGGGAATAGGCACTGCGGCAGCAGCGGTGACGAGAATCGGGGTGATAGAGATAAAGCGCTGTCCGGAATTCCGCGATCCATCGTTTTGAATTAAAAGCGATATGCCAATGGTGGTAATTTGGTCGGGTAGAAAGTCGACGTTGGCCGCATTGTCGACCCGATTGCGCATTACGTTACCTGTGGTGCTGTTATGACCTAAATTGAGGTTATGATCGATTTCGTGTGCAATGAGCACGTGGCCCCAGCTGGCATTCGCCGCATAGGTGGAATTCACGACGATGTCATTACCGCCGATCTCGGCGCAACCGGCGGCCCCCCCACTTCCGCAAGTCAATGTATCGACGAAAAATAACCGAATGATGTTACTTGCTAATCCGCTAAATGCGGACTTCAGTTCCTCAAACTCGCCTGACGTATCCAATGGCTAATAGATCCGCGTTCACCAGGGTTTCAACCTGATTAAACCGAAGGTCGATGGTATCGCTACCGAAATTATGCAAATCGAAGATTAGCGTGTCGAGGTTTGCTTCCTGCGTTGTAACCATCGCCGCCCAGGCCGGGCAGGCGAGCACGCCACGTGCAAGTAGGAGCCCGATGAGTGAAATTTTAGATCCAGCGCGAGAATGTCCCTCGGATCGAGTAGTGGCCGAATAATCCATTTTATTATAGCTTCCGTGTCAAGTAACTTACTGCCTGGGCGGTCTATGTGTGCATGCCGCTTCTTACGATGCAGTATATTCAAGCTAGCTACGCGATACTTGGCATTATCGCGCTGAAGGTTAATAAATATGGAAGGTCTCGCATAAAAAGTTGCTCATGCGGGCAGGTGCACGCACCAAAGCGGTGCGATTTTACGCCTTGGAGCCCAGATTTGCTGGCGATTTCGACCGACGAGGTCTTCATAAACAAACGCAAATCTGCGCGAAATAGCTGTCGCGCTATTCACCAATTGATAGCAATTGATTTAAACAGTGATCTTAAATTTATCAGGAGATAAAACTAATGAGTAACGACAAAGCTGAAAAAGGCGCCGCCGTGATGGAAAAATTGTTCGGTCGCAAGCCGGGTAAGCTACCGTTCCCGGATCGATTCGCCGAATACACGCTCGAACACTTGTTTGGCGATGTTTGGCAAGGAGAGGCGTTAGCCCTTGAAGAGCGTTCATTAATTACCTGCGCCGTGCTGACCGCGTTGGCTCGCGAACCGGAACAAAAGGTCCATTTCACCGGTGCAAAAAATCTCGGTATTCCGCGCGAAAAACTCGAGGAAATGATCACGCACGTCGCTCACTATGCTGGATGGCCCGTCGCAGTGGGTGCGCTGCGTAGCCTCGATGCCGTATGGCCAATCGATGAGTGATTCCGAACATCGGTTTATGACCGAAGAGCGCGAAATGATTCGTGAGGTCGCGCGTGAATTTACCCTCAAAGAGGTACTACCAGTTGCCAACAAACTTGATCCGATACAAGGCGACATCCCGGATAGTCTCAGAACGAAGCTCGCGGAGATGGGCTATTTTGGCATTCGAATTCCGGAAGAATATGGCGGTAGCGGCCTGGGGTGTTTTGAGTATTGTCTAGTCGCCGAGCAACTCGCTCGTGGCTGGATGAGCGTCGCAAGTCTGATCGCGCGCGGCAACGGCACGTTGATGATCGATCTCCTCGACGACGATTTGCGGCGAAGTATATTGCCGCGGGTGGCAAAGGGCGATTACCTCGCGGCTATGTCTTTGTCAGAGCCCGACACGGGCTCTGACCTCGCTTCGATTTCGTGTCGTGCGGAGCGTGACGGCGATGAATGGGTGATCACCGGGAGCAAATACTGGTGCACGTTCGCCGACGGCGCGGATTACATCGTGCTGTTCGCCCGCACCTCGCCGTCACCCGATGAGCGTCGTCGGCATCTGGGTATCACTACGTTCCTCATCGACAAAAAACGCGGCGAGTTGCCGCCCGGGGTGAACGGTAGCGTGATCCCCAAGATCGGTTATTTTGGTTGGAAAACCTGGGAACTCGCGTTCGACAATTTCCGCTTACCGGCAAGTGCGCAGATAGGAGAAGAAGGAAAAGCGTTTTACGCGCTCGCTAAAGGGCTTGATGAGGCCAGGGCGCATACCGCTGCCCGATCCATCGGTCTTGCTCAAGGCGCACTTGAGGATGCTACAGCTTATGCGCAAGAGCGGATGCAATTTGGCAAACCGATCGGCGAGTTTCAGGCGATTCGATTTAAACTCGCACACATGGCGAGCGAAATCGAGGCGGCACGTCAACTGCTCCATTTTGTCTGCGATAAAATCGATCAAGGTGAGCGTTGCGACAAGGAGGCATCAATGGTGAAGTATTTTGCCAGCGAAATGTCAGAGCGAGTGACAAGCGAAGCCTTGCAGATATTTGGGGGTGCGGGCTATACAAAACTACATGCCGCAGAACGATACTGGCGGGATGCTCGCCTGACAAAAATTTTCGAAGGGACGTCGGAAATTCAGTTGCGGATTATCTCCGATAATATGCTCGGGAAATCCGGCTAGCGGAGTCACTTGGGTCTGCAACCCCTATGAGCTACCGACAACGTGAGTCGGGTCATTCGGCGGATTACTCGATGGCCGGGGACCGAGCCCATTAGCACCGGCGTATCGTTGTGCTCAATTGCCGAGCAAGGGCCGAACGCGCAAGCTCCAGAGTTCCGCAACAACTACGCATAGATTGAGTAAATAATTTAGGAGGCTGGAATGAAGTTAGGCGTTTTTAGTTTCAATACGGAGTACACGATCCGTCCGGACGATCTCGCGGTCGCGTGTGAGGAACGTGGCTTTGAATCTGTCTGGTTTCCAGAACATACGCATATTCCGGCGAGCCGCGAGACGCCGTGGCCAGCCGGCGATGAGTTACCCAAAGAATATATCCATATGTCAGATCCGTTTGTTAGTTGCACGGCTGCGGCGATCGCGACTAAGACGATCAAAGTAGGGACCGGAATTTCGCTCGTCATCGAGCATGATCCGATTGTCCTTGCGAAGACGGTTGCGACCGTCGACCGGTTGTCTAATGGGCGTTTCCTGTTTGGCGTTGGTGCGGGATGGAATCGCGAAGAAATGGAGAACCACGGCACCGTTTATGCGGAACGATGGAAGGTGCTTGAAGAGCGGGTCAAAGCAATGAAGGAACTTTGGACCACCGATGAATCGACATTCCATGGCAAGTATGTGAATTTTGATCGCATCTGGTCCTATCCGAAACCCGTGCAAAAACCTCATCCTCCGGTGATTCTCGGCACTTTTGGATCGAAATGGGGGCGTAAACGTGTTGCCGAATTCGGTGACGGGTGGATCCCGATTGATGGCTTTCA
>CAWLAW010000123.1:0-7464 GCA_963854885.1 Gammaproteobacteria bacterium
TAATGAGTTGAGCGCGACGCATTTCAGGTGGCATGCGTACGGCGCGCTCTTTTTGGACGACAGAGTTACTTTTGCTTGATGCCATGGGCGTTATGTGCGGCCGAATTTAGGGTTGTCAGGGTTAGGTTAACAATTTGCTTGCAAACTCGCCTGTGCATCTCGGCGCAGCTGGAGAGTGTACTGCGCCGTAGGCGAATTCCTCAGCCAGGGTATTTATGTTGCGCCACAACGTCCACACCGTCCTTGTGCTGCAATAATGAGTACCCTATCATTAAGCACGAAGCACTTGTATGCAATCCGGGAGAACACCAATGAGTACGACGACCGCTAGCATTTCCCCCATTCCAGAAATCGTCGCCGACGAATCGGTCGACGAAAACGGTATTCCTTGGACCAACTATTTCAAGGTAATCATTGGCATCGCCGTGGTCTATTCATTCGTCCGCGTATACATGCACGCATTTGCATACACCATGGGGCTGGATTATTTCGAACCCGAGTTCGCGACTTTTTGGATGTCAATATTTTGGCTTCAAGCATTCGTTTGCGCTGCGGCATTCGCTGGCGCGATGGGGTATTTATGGGTAACCCGGGAGCGTTCCCCGGACACGGTGACGGCGGAGGTCGAGCTGTCTCGGTACTTTAAGCTGATCACCTGGCTTGTTGGTTATACCGCTGTTGTATTAATTCTTGGACCGCTGGCAGGGGAAAGTGATGCAGCTTGGCACCAGGTTGTCATTCGCGATACAGATTTTACGCCAACGCACATCAGTTTATTTTACCTTGGGTTTCCTGCACTGATTATATTCGGCGTCGGCTCGTTCGTTTATGCGAAAACACGTCTACCCATGCATGCGAAACAATCTCTGGTTCCTCTAGGCATCGCGATAGGCGGGCCGATTCTAGTATTGCCTACGGTGGGTCTGAATGAATGGGGACATACGTTTTTCTATGCGGAAGAACTTTTTGGCGCCCCGATTCACTATGGCTTTGCGGCTTTAGGACTCGCGCTGCTTGCTCTAGGCGGCGTCGTCGTGCATATCTTGTTGCGCATGAAAGACCTCATCGATGAGGTCACAGCTGAGGTCGAGGCATAAACATCAAATCCGAACACGATGGTTCATCGACGCTGAATTGCGATGAGTAAACAATCTGCATTACGCGATAAACTCGAGCGCAGCACAGATATCTTCCTATTGACCGCAGTAGTTTTTGCGGTTGCCGGCGCGACGCCATTTGTCATGGCCGTGACCATGGGCGATTGGGAATACTGGGTCGACTGGAAAGATCGGCGTTTCTGGCCGCTGGTCCCGATCGTGCTGCTGATTATCTTTCCGGCCGGGCTATCAGCTGTGTTTTGGACACGATTCCGATTACCGATCGCCTGTACGGTTGTTGTACTGTGCTACTCGTTGATGCGGTGGGTTAGCACTTATCTCAATTTCCATGTGTTCGCCGGTTACCCGATTAGCTTCGTTTGGCCTTCGGTATTTATCCCGATGGCGATCATCCTCGATTGCAGTTTGATCATTACCCGCAGCGTGTTCGTCACCGGTTTTTGTGGGGCATTTATGTGGGGTGTTCTGGTTTACCCGGTAAATTGGCCAATGCTCGCGGGCTTTCACGAACCCATTAACTACCACGGAGAAATGTTAACGGCAGCCGACTTACTTGGCTTCGAATATATCCGTACCAGCCTGCCAGAATATGTCCGAATCGTGGAGCGTACGGTATTACGTACATTTGGTGATGCGGTTACGCCGCTCACCGCTGTGTTCGCAGGGTTTCTCTCAGTGTTGATGTACTACCTGTGGTGGTTAATCGGTTCGAAGCTGAATCGCCAAACCTGGGTTAAACAAATTTAGGCTAGGTCCGTCCTAGTCCAAAGCCGGACTTTGTTGGTTTCTAAGAGCGCACGTGACGAGAAAAATGAACAAACTTAAACGACCGGCGCTCGTGTTTTTTTGCCTTATTGCGCCCAGCTTCTTCTGTCTCGACACTCTTGCCCATGGCGAGCGCGCGCAGCAAGCGAATCTGCGCATGCGTACGGTAAATTGGTACGACATTGAAATGTCGCGCACCAAGCTAGATGTGAACGAAGAACTCGTCATCAGCGGGCACATCCGACCATCAAAATTCTGGCCCGAGCATATCCCTTCCGTTGACGGTAAGGTGTTTTTAAATCTCGGCGCGTCAGGACCGAATTTTATCCGTCAGTTTTCGCACATCGATGGCGTGTCGATGATTCAGTCGACGTCGCTCGAGCTTGGCCGCGATTACGAATTTAAACTAGTTCTAAAAGCACGTCGTCCGGGACGCTTCCACGTACATCCCATTTTGAGCGTAGAGGGCGCAGGAACAATGGTCGGTCCCGGCATTTGGGTGGAGGTAGGCGGCTCAGGCGCAGATTTCGTTAACGAAGTAGAGACGATGTTCGGTCGCAAGATCGACTTAGAGACATTCAATCTAGACGTCATATTTACGTGGCACGCGATTTGGTTTGTTATCGGCGGCGCCTGGATTTTTTACTGGGTGCGCAAGCGACCACTGCTCATCTCTCGAATGCGCCAAATAGAAGCGGCAGAAGCTGATGGCGGAGACAGTAATGGAATTTTAACACCGCAGGATCGTCGCGTCGCGATTGGTTTCGTCGTCGTGACATTCTTGGTCATAGCGATCGGGTACCAATGGGCGGAATCACGCCACCCCATTACGACCCCGCTGAGAACAGCAAAAGTAAACGTTCCTAAAAAAGATGAGCCAGCAACAAACCTCAATGTGACATTGAATCAAGCACGATACCGCATCCCTGGGCGCAGCTTTCGGATGGATTTAACAGTCGAAAACAACACTAATACGACTATTACCGTTAGCGAGTTTTCGACCGCGAATTTGCGCTTCATTAACCCGCAAGTACGCCAGTTATCTCCAGCCGACAGTCACGACCTTGTCGCGCCAAATGGTCTTCGAATTGAAGGTGGTCCTATACCAGCTGGAAAAACCTCGGAAGTCAGCGTCTTCGCGGAAGACGCGCTGTGGGAAACGCAACGACTAACCCAAATGATAAACGACCCTGACAGCGTTATTGCGGGCCTGTTGTTTTTCGTTGGCGATGACGGCTCGCGTGAAGTCATCGAAGTCGGCGGCTCGATGTTGCCCGTGTTTCATTGATCGGTATTCTTCGAAAATTGAACCTGAATTTAGTTGGACAATTCCGTGGGCCACAAAACCGCTTTACGCGTTAACGCATTTCTCGTCGCCCTAATCGTCACCTCGGGTGTGTATGCCCACGGTGGTGTATCGGTTGAAAACGATACATGTATCATGTCTATCGGCCCGTATCGGGCGCATTTCACTGGGTATCAACCAGCTGTTAGAGCCTCTCAGGAATTTTGTGAAGACATTCCCGTCGTCGCGAAATCTATCATCGTGCTCGATTTTATAAGCCAGCCACTGCGTGTCATGGCGGTCGATTTTCGCGTGATCCGCGACGTCAATAATATCGGAAATAACGCCACGTTTGCCGATCTCGGCGCGCAATCGGATATCGATCAGGCAACGGTTTTTTATCGCGAACCGAAGCAGTTCCCGCGCGGCAGTGTTGATGTCGATCTAGAGTTCGATCAGGCAGGGAGCTACATCGGGATATTGACCGCAGTAGAGGAATCAACAACGGGTACGATTGAACATATTTCAGTATTCCCGTTTTCGGTCGGCGTTACGAATTGGTGGGGGCGATTAAAATGGATCGTCTATTCGCTAGTTCTAGGTGCCGGATTGTTTGCTTGGTCGTCTAGATCCACGACTGCTCAGAAACCCGCGGCGTGAGATTCGCTTATCTTGCGGGTTTGCTAGTGTTAGCCGGTCTGTGCGTAAAAACCGTCCCGCTTACCTACCTGTCTGACAGTTTACGCGTCGAACACTACCGCTGGTTTGGAGCGCCTCCATTCCAGAACTTGCCGAAAAACCGCGATATAGAAATCCCTAAACTCAATCTCGATGAGGTATGTCCGCCCGAGTATGATTCTTGGCGAGGGGCGGCAAGCATCGACAACGTCGAAGTCGTGGCAGTCGAAGACTGCATTCCTGACAACCCATGGGACGTCGCAGTTGCAGTGCGTGGTGCGAATAACGTCTCTCCAGCCACATTGATGGAATCGTTATTCACGCCTGACGCAGTTGTAAAAAGCGACGATCGCGACGGCGATGGCGATCCGGACGTTATCGAAATTCGTTTGGAAGTGATGGAACTCAACGGAAAGTCTCCGGATAGCGCAGAGGTCGTACCGCAGTTCGAAATCGGCCCGGGAATTACTCCAGGATTTTGGGTTTTCGCACCGAAGTCTCGAGGCATGACGACATTGAATTTTGAATCCCTTGTGGCTAATCGTTTAATCCGGTTACCCGCACCGGTTATTCGCATTGAACAAGGAGATGAAGTCAGTATCACGCTTGAAAATACGCACTATTTGCCTCACACGATCCATTTTCACGGGCTCGATCACGATTTCAAATTGGCCGACGGCGAAGGCAATGATGGGGTTCCGATATTTAGTGAGCATCCGATTATGCCGGGCCAATCGAAAACCTATAAAGTTAAGCCGAGACTCAGCGGCACGACGTTTTACCACTGCCACGTGCAACCTCATTCGCATATTTTGATGGGCCTCCAAGGCATGTTGGTCGTCGAAGAAAATCGTGCGAACAACTGGGTCCAGACATTTAATATCGGTGCGGGGAGGGTGCGCGCGCCATCACAAGCATCCCAAGAAGCTTACGACCGTGAGTACGATTTGCATTATCTCGAGATCGACGCCGATCTGAATAACCGAATTCAGCAGGCCAATGACGCGCGGTTAATCTCTCAGTCGATTCATCGCGACTACAATATCACTAAACGAAACGCCGAATATTATGTGCTTAACGGTCGCTCATTTCCCTATACGCTGCGTGAGTCGATGGTGATAGTCGCGCCTGGAGAGAAAAACCGATTGCGGGTATTGAACGGCGGTGGCGAGGGTCTGGCGTTGCACCTACACGGTCATAAACCGCGCCTGACGCATCGAGACGGTGTGGCGCTCTTGCCAGAACAAATTATTCAGCGTGACGTGTTTTGGATCGCAAGTGCGCAACGAATCGACTTGAACTTAGATACGACGAACGACGGACTCAACGCATATGGAGCAGGCGCGTGGTTGATGCACGACCATCGCGAACGTGCAGTCACTTCAAATGGGATTGGCCCAGGGGGGGACATTAGTATGGTGATATACGAAGATTACTTGGCCTCAAGAGGGCTGCCGCGAACGGTCGGTGGATTACAAGCGCTCGCACCGTTTTTTCAGCCCGAATACTACAAAGGTCAAATTCCAGTGTTCGCGGGAATGCACGGTAACGAGTTGCTCGATCCAGATTCTGCCCTTCACACGCGAAGCCCTATGTGGTGGTTTCGACTTTTGTTCGTCGGTTTGATGCTGTGGGTGATGCTTGCTTTGAAGATAAAATGGCGTTCAAACTGAACCGCTCGCGCGGCCGATCGTGTGTCGCCTTGCCGGCAGCCGCGGGGTTAACGTTGCTGGCTTTCGCGTGCGCCGCAGCGGATCCGCACGGGCACAATCACCATCAGGATCACGGTATGTCGCTCGACGTCGACGGTATGACAATGAACGCAAATCAAGACGTATTGCCGCGCGATTGCAGGGAAATTTCCGCCGAGGTTGAAATTGATGTGCGGGTTGGTCGGCAATACTCGCAGCCGGGTTATACCTACGGATTTAACAGCCACGAGTGGCTGGCGCCACCGTGTTCCCGTATCACCGTGACCTTAATTAACGACGATCAGGTGCGTCACCAATGGATGGTCCACGGTTTGCCGCGTTACATTTACCCGCAGGGCATGTTCCACCTAGAAACCACCGGTGGTAAACGCCGTACCGGAACATTTATCGTGCCCAGCGACAATGCGACGTATCTCGCTCACTGCGACATTTCCCAACACATGGAGCAGGGCCTCAAGGCCCAGCTTCGCGTCGGTACGGGGCAGGGATCGCTACCGAGCATACCAGGGATCAGCGGCGCACTTTACCCTGACTCTTATTAGACGCCGTATTCCTCACGTAAAATGCGCTTCAATATTTTTCCGCTTGGGTTGCGCGGGATTAGATCGGTAAATTCAACGCGTCGCGGCTGCTTGAAACGGGCTAATTTCTGATCGCAGAATTCCATTACGGCTTCGCTGGTTAATTCAGGATCGGTGCTCACGACAATGGCAAACGCTGATTCACCCCATTTCGGATCGTCTTGTCCGATGACGGCGGCTTCGGTAATTTGTGGATGCGTCATCAGGACACTTTCGATCTCTGCCGGATAGACATTCTCGCCGCCGGAAATGATCATGTCTTTAATGCGATCTTGGATAAATATAAAACCGTCCTCGTCGACAATCGCGACATCGCCTGTATGTAGCCATCCGTCAATAATCGTTTCCGCCGTCGCTTCCGGTCGATTCCAGTACTCAAGCATTACGTGGGGGCCGCGTACGAGAATCTCACCGGGCTCGCCTGCAGTGCAGTCGTTTCCGTCAGAATTTTCCAACCTTACATCGGTGTGGAAAAACGCTTTGCCGGTTGAGCCGATTTTCGTCAATGCGTTCTCCGCGTCGATTACGCAGGCCGGGCCGCATGTCTCCGTTAGCCCATAGATTTGGTGAATCTCGATCCCCATATCAGCATAACTTTGCATTAATGAAACAGGGACAGGGGCTGCGCCAGAGAGCATCCACCGCAATGATGAGTAATCGTACTTTTCGTAGCCCGGTACTTGCAGCATAAAATTCAGCATGGCGGGAACCGCTAAACCAATCGTCAAACGTTCTTTTTCGATCAACTCCCAGGTGAGTTTCGGATCGAAACTGCGCATGACGACACTCGTCGCGCCCCGATAAACGTTCAATGTCAACGGCATAAGGGCGCCAACATGAAACATCGGGAGGGCGCCGAGAAACCGATCGCCGTCGTGGAAGTAGGTCGTCGCAGAGATCGTCATCACCGCCCATATCGACGTATTATGGCTGTGCACGACCCCTTTTGGTAAGCCGGTCGTGCCAGAGGTGTACATGATATAGAGCATGTCATCGTCGCTCGCGCCAATGTCCGGCTCGTCCGTAGCCGCAGCGTCGCGGAATTCCAGGTAGTCGTGTGCGAATGGCAGTAGTGGTTCATCCGCAACGACTTGTAACCAATCTACGATGTCCGTTTTTGCTCCGCGCGATTGTAGCTCGGCTACTGTGTCAAGAAATTCGTCGCCAAATATTAGACGCGTGGTGCCGCTGTCTTTGAGAATGAATTCCAATTCATCAGGCACGAGTCGCCAATTCAGTGGTACGACGACGGCACCTATTTTCGCTGCCGCGAAATAAGCTTCCATAAATTCGGCGCTGTTCATCAGTAAGAAGCCGATGCGCTA
>CAWLAW010000124.1:0-7439 GCA_963854885.1 Gammaproteobacteria bacterium
AAAGAACCGCCAACGCGATTTTGAATCCGGAAATCCCGGGCGATTTGTCGTTGTCGGGATTATTGCAGTGCTGGTTTTTGTCTGCGTTATCTACCTCGTCGTGCAGTTAGTCATCAAATCAACTAGGGCTTAAAGGTTCGTGCTCGGTTGATAAACTAAATTTCGCGCTGTGCGGTTTCGGCATACGAGGTGCCGGGGTTAGGGATTTAGCTTTCGCAATTGGGTGTCAATTCTCGGGATTTTGTCTTCGAGATCGGCAATTTGCGCACGCACTTTATCAACCACCGCGGCAGGTGCTTTTTCGACAAACGAGGTGTTGGCTAATTTAGCACTCGCTATCTCGAGTTCTTTGCGCTTACCCGCCAATTCTTTTTCTAAACGCTGGGTCTCAACAGCCGGATCGATAAGACCGCCCAACGGGACGAGCACGGTGGTTTCCCCAGCGAGTGCGCTCGCCGATTCTTGATCGCCCTCGAGCACGCGTTCGATCGTCTCAGTACGTGCCAATTGTTGAATATACAATTCGTAAGACTCTAGCCACACTCGCTCTTGAGCTGTGCCATCTTTGACTTGAACGCTGAGTCGCCGACTTGGTTCGATATTATTCTCTGCTCGAATTCGTCGCACACCTAAAATGAAATCCCTAATCCATTCCAAGGCCAATTCCGCGTCGCGATCGGCTGCAAAATCGGCAGCATCGGGAAACGGCTGAAGCATGATGCTATTTCCGCTTTTACCAATTAATGGTGCAATTTTTAGCCATATTTCGTCCGTTACATAAGGCATTAAGGGATGCAGAGCACGCAAGCTGGTTTCGAGCATTTCCACCAGCGTTCGGCGAGCTGCTAACTTATGCGCATCACTCGTCGTTGCGTCGTTCAGTGAGATCTTGGCTAATTCGATGTACCAATCACAGTATTCGTCCCAAATGAATTCGTAGATTGCCTGGGAGGATAAATCGAAACGATAGGACTCAAACCCTTGTTTGATTTGATCGATGCGATCGTGCATTTTTGAGCGGATCCAATTTTCTGCCAGTCCTAAACGGTGCGGTTGCTGATTATCGGATAGGTCGTGACCATCGCACATGAGCATGACGAATCGTGCGGCATTCCAGATTTTGTTACAGAAGTTTCGGTATCCGCCGACCCGTCCTAAATCGAACCGTATGTCCCGACCTTGGGTTGCCATCGAGGCGAATGTAAATCGGAGTGCGTCGGTGCCGAACGATCCAATGCCGTCGGCGAATTGTTTGCGCGTTACGTTTTCGATCTTTTGCGCATCCTCGGGGCGCATCAATCCGGTGGTGCGCTTCTCGACCAACGGCTCAAGTTCGATGCCATCAATCAGATCGATAGGATCGAGAATATTGCCTTTAGACTTCGACATTTTATTACCATCGGCATCGCGCACCAGACCGTGGATGTAGACCTCTTTGAATGGAACCTCGCCCATGAATTTGAGACCCATCATGATCATTCGCGCAACCCAGAAGAAGATGATATCGAACCCGGTAACGAGGACGCTGGTTGGGTAATAGGTTTCCAATTCCGGCGTTTTGTCTGGCCATCCGAGTGTCGAGAAAGGCCACAACGCCGACGAGAACCAGGTGTCGAGTACATCATCGTCGCGCGACAACGCAACGTTGGCATCGATCCCATTTCGGGAGCGCGCATCTGCCTCATCGTGACCAACGTAGATGTTGCCGTGATCGTCGTACCAGGCAGGAATGCGGTGGCCCCACCATAGCTGTCTGGAAATGCACCAATCTTCGATATTGCGCATCCACTCGAAATACGTTTTGCTCCAGTTCTCTGGGACAAATCGGATGTCCCCATTTTCCACCGCAGCTATGGCAGGCCCAGCCAAAGGCTCGACGCGTACAAACCATTGGTCGGTAAGATACGGTTCAACCACGGCCTGTGATCGATCGCCGCGGGGAACAACTAGTTTATGCGCATCGATTCGTGCAACGAGGTCGAGTGCTTCGAGATCAGCAATGATTTTCTTTCGTGCGTCGTAACGGTCGAGTCCACGATATTCGCTCGGGGCGTTGTCGTTGATTGCCGCTGCGTCGGTAAAGATATTGATCTGCTGAAGGTCGTGTCGTTTGCCAACGGCGTAATCGTTGAAATCATGCGCCGGGGTAATTTTTACACAACCTGATCCAAACTCGGGGTCGACGTAGGTGTCGGCAATCACCGGAATCGTGCGATCTGATAATGGGAGTTGTATCGATTTGCCGATCAGCCGGCGATAACGATCGTCATTCGGATGGACGGCGACGGCGCTATCTCCGAGCATGGTCTCGGGCCGCGTAGTAGCCACCACGACATGGCCTGTGCCGTCGGCTAATGGATAGCGAATGTGCCAAAGATGGCCGTCTTCTTCCTCAGAGATAACTTCGAGATCGGATATTGCCGTACACAATACGGGGTCCCAGTTGACGAGACGTTTGCCACGGTAAATTAAGTCTTCTTCATACAGCCGTACGAAAACCTCCGTGACCGCATGCGACAAATCTTCATCTAAAGTAAATCGCTCGCGCGACCAATCCATCGATGCGCCCATGCGACGTAACTGTTTCGTGATCGTGCCGCCGGACTCAGCTTTCCAATCCCATACCGCTTCGATGAATTTTTCCCGGCCTAAATCGGTGCGCGAAATACCTTGCTTGCCGAGTCGTCGTTCGACAACCATTTGCGTCGCGATTCCGGCGTGGTCGGTTCCGCATTGCCATAGCGCGCGGCTTCCTTGCATGCGCTTATAGCGGATTAACGCGTCCATTAAGGTGTCTTGGAACGCATGCCCCATGTGCAACGATCCCGTGACATTGGGTGGCGGGAGCATAATGCAGTATGGCTCGCCGTCGCCGTGGGGTTGGAAATAACCTGCTGCCTCCCAAGCTTTATAGCGCTCCGTTTCGATCGCATGAGGATCGTATGTCTTTTCCATCGTCGTCTTACTTGGCACCTGATTGGGTTCCCTGGTTGTTGCTACAGTCGCTTGCGGCGGCTCTAGTGGAATAGTTACTTGTACGGGTTCGGTCGATTTTAATGATTCGACCACTTCTCGTTTTATTTCGGCAACGACGTCGGCCTTTAGATCGGCAAACGCGTCTTGTATATTTTCGCTAACCAATCGTTTTACGTCGTCTACGTTTGTGGCGGCCGCCGCTGCTAAAACGCTCGATTGCGCCACGGCCGCACTTAGTGATGCCGCAGGTGAATTGAAATGCAGCGCGCTCACATCGACTATCTTGTCGGTGAGTATTGGAATTATTGCTCCGACGGGCGGGCCTTGTTTCGGTTGCTGAACATCTAACAACTGTTGCGTGCGTTCAAGCAACAGTTCCAGTTTGTCGATGGTGCTGTCTAAGTCGTCATCCGCTTCGTGGCCGTCGTCTGGCCGATCACTCACGTGCCGATCCCAATTTGTGGGTTTTTAGCGCATAGCCGCGTTCCTGATAAAAACGATAGCGCTGCCGAGCGGCTGCTCGCGCGTCATCGTCGCTGCCAGTCGTTTCCATCACGCGCTCGAACCGACTAAAAAAATCCGGTACATCTGAACCCAGGTTGATCAGGACTTCAGTGCTGTTCGGCACCTGGGTAACGATGCCAATGGTTACCGGTGCGGTGGGGGATTGCGAGGTATCAATTCTTGCATGCGGTACAAACGACGTGTCTTTGTAACTCCACAATAAATTATCTATCGAACTTGCGGATGCGTCGTTCTCACATCGAATGTGTACTTGATGGCCCTCGCTCCAGGCTTTCTCTGCCAATCGGCACACCAAATGGCCATGCTGGCGTTCACTTGGCATCTCCATCACATAGAAATCAACCCGGGTCATACGCTTTGTCTATCTATTTACCGGCAGCAATCCGCTGGCGTAAATATTCGACGAGCAAGGTTACGGGTCGACCCGTCGCGCCTTTTGCCGCGCCACTTTTCCACGCCGTTCCGGCGATGTCGAGATGTGCCCAACGATATTTCTTCGTGTATCGTGCCAAAAAGCACGCCGCGGTAATGCTACCAGCCGGACGGCCGCCGACGTTCGCCATATCAGCAAACGGGCTATCGATTTGCTGCTGGTACACATCCCACAGCGGCAGTCGCCACGCGCGGTCGCCGCTCCTATCGCCTGCAGCATATAAATCCGCGGCCAATTCGTCGTTGTTACTCATTAACGCCGAAGTCGCGTGGCCTAGGGCCATAATGCATGCGCCTGTCAACGTCGCAATGTCGACGACGACGTCTGGGTCGAAACGAGCGCTGTAGGTAAGCGCGTCGCATAAGATTAAGCGTCCTTCCGCGTCGGTATTTAGTATTTCGATTGTTTGGCCGGACATACTCGTCACGATGTCGCCGGGCTTGGTCGCTTTCCCATCGGGGAGGTTCTCCGTAGCCGGAATAACGCCGACCACATTGATCGGCAAATTAGCCTCCGCGATCGCCGCGAGCACGCCAAATACGGTGGCCGCACCACACATGTCGTATTTCATTTCATCCATTGCCGCACCCGGTTTCAGCGAAATACCGCCGGAATCAAACGTCACGCCTTTGCCAACCAACACGACTGGTTTTGCTTTTGTCGCGCCGCCATTGTGCTTAATGACAATTAATTTTGCCGGCTCTTCGCTGCCCCTAGATACGGATAACAAGGCGCCCATGCCGAGTTTCTCCATCCCCGCCTCGTTGACGACCTTGACGGTCACAGATTTGAATTGTTTGCCGAGTTCTTCTGCGTGGTCGGCGAGATGTTGTGGGGTGCAGTAATTGGCCGGCGTATTAGCCAGGTCTTTGGTCAATTTAAGGCCATTTACTAAACTTTGGCCGACGCGAATTTCCGCGTCTATTTGATCGTTGTCCGTGCTCGCAGTGGCAATCGTTAATCTTGAGAACTGTGCAGCCTTAGATTTCGTTATTGTTTTGAATTCATCAAACCGGTAGGCCATCGCTTCAAATGCTAAAACTTGCTGCTGCACCTTCCACCCATCGTCGCGCTCAGAAACCAGTACTTCTGTGAGCGTTGAAACGGCGTTTTTCAGGCCCGCGCTTTTCATCGTGGCGGCTGCTTTTCGTACCAGCTTGACGTATTCTGCGGGGCTAATCCCCGAATGCTTTCCTGCACCGATGAGCAGGACACGCTCGGCAGCGATTCCGGTAAGATTTGGCACCATTAGGACTTCACAAAGTTTGCCACTAATATCGCCGCGCTTGGTAAGGCGGCTTAACCCTTGGCGAGATGGTCGATCAAGGCCTGCCGCAAATTCGCCCATATTTTTGCCACTAAATACGGCCGCAATAATGCATGCCGACTTGAGTTTAGAGACTGGACCTTGTTTAAGTGAAATTTCCATCGTGGACCTCGTCGTTATCGAATGCCGGAGCTTGGTGGTTCCGCTCCGAAAATTTAAACGGTTGCGTGAATTGGGCGGTGTCGAAAGTGTATGCGTTTGCCTCAATAGGCGCAAAGCTCGGCGTGTGACGGAGCCGCCAGAATGAAAACCATCGACCGATACATCGCAAGTAATGTCATTGGCTCTACGTTAACTGTATTACTCGCGTTACTCGCGATTTTCACGTTTTTCGCATTTATCGACGAACTGGAAGAAGTCGGGCGCGGCTCGTACAGCATTTTCGGAGCCTTCGCGTTCGTGGCATTCAGTGCCCCAGCTTTGGCATATGAGCTATTTCCGATGGCCGCGCTAATCGGCTCGCTACTTGGACTGGGCGCAATGATGCGAAATGGTGAAATCACAGTGGTGCGCTGCGCAGGGGTCTCGAAATTTCGCATCGTTGTGTCTGTGATGAAAGCGGGTTCTTTGTTTGTCGCCACCGCGGTTTTAATTGGCGAGTTTCTAGCCCCGCCCGCGGACGCCTATGCACGTGAGTATCGCTCGATGGCAATCAGTGATCGGGTCACCTTGAAAACCCGCAATGGTTTTTGGGCGCGCGATGGGAGTAGCTATATCAACATTCGCGAAATTCTCCCGGGCGATCAAATCCGTGACATTTTCATTTACGAATTTGACGCGGCGAGCGAGTTACGCACCAGCACACATGCTGACCAAGCTCGATATGTGGACGGTCAGTGGATATTGGAAGGCATCTCGCAGACGATTATTTCGTCCGAGGATATCGAAAAACGCGAAATTGAGCACGCCGCGTGGGATTCCTTATTGCAGCCGGATTTAATCGCCATGGTCGCCATTCAGCCCGATACTTTGTCGATTTGGACGTTAGTGAAATACATCCGATTTCTCGAGCGCAATGGGCAAACGGCGGAACGATATGAGCACGCCTTGTGGGTTAAAGTCACTTACCCATTCGCCAGTGCGGTTATGGTTTTTCTTGCGATCCCAATGGTGTTGCGTGCAAGTCGCACCACAACGATCGGTCAACGGGTGCTTATTGGCGGGATAATCGGACTGGGCTTTCACCTCGTCAATCAAGCCGCTGGACACCTCGGCCTGGTTTTCGATATCGCGCCAGCGTTAAGCGCTGGGGCGCCAGCGTTACTAATGTGTGTAGTCGGTTTCGTACTGCTCGTGCGCACGGCTTAAGAGTCGAAGATTTAGCACAACACCAATCTCGTTCTAGACAAACGGTCATGCCAGGTACGATTCTCCCGGTCCAACAACGCGGCCAAGAAACCGAGGCCGAAGATCCCCCAGGACGCGATTGCGGCGAAAAATCGCATACCGGCTTGCGTCCAAGTTATAGCTTCATTTGGACCGCAGTTTAGGAGAACAATGTGCCAAGATTTCATACCTAAAGTTTGGCCGCTACGGGTCCAACAAAATCCGAAATAAGCAAACGCGGCGAACAGTAAATAAACGGCGAACAGTAAATTACCCGAGGGGACGGCTTCGCCCTTCATGGTGATGACGACGAACAATGTGGCAAAAAACCAAATTGCCGCGAGCGCCATGGCATCGTAGACAATCGCTGCAAATCGACGCCACAAGGACGACGGACGGTGGGTTCCAACTTCGGTTTGTGCCATTAGGTGATCGTTATGCTCGACTCAGAGCCGTATTGTTCGTGTCATTGTCGTTGCCGATTCAACCTATCCGTTAAGCTGTAGCGTGTAACGTTGGTTATTCATCGGGTCCTCCTAAGCTTATATCATCGACAGGAGGAGTCCATGAGAGCGTTGAAAGCCCGGTGGCAGGCCAAGTACGTAAGTTTGGACTTAACGTGAAGTATTGTTCGTGCCGTCGCATGTTCCGGTCCGCTTGATGGTGAATGGTATTGCGCTATTCGGCGGCTGTGCGACGCTTGCGAACGAGTTTTTGGACAATGCGGCCACGCCAACACAGCCTACAGTTCTTTGTCGATCTATTCGCTGTATGGTCACTCGGCGCGTGTGCGGTTTGCTTGAATTCGAGCTTAACGGATGACGAATTAAACAATGTTGTAACGTTCGCCGA
>CAWLAW010000125.1:0-7418 GCA_963854885.1 Gammaproteobacteria bacterium
TGCCGCCGAGTCCTAGGATCCAAATTGGGATCGGCGCCGCTTGCGTCACACTGTTCGTGTTGGCGATGCTTATGATCGCGGCGACCGGGCCTATTGCATTGGCGACGTCATTTGAACCGTGCGCGAAGGCCACGCTACAGGCCGTAACAACCATCAAAACGGCGAACACCCGTTCGACTGTATGAAAATGGAATTCTCGCTCGGCTGCTTCGTCGATTTTGATACGTTGAATGAAAAATTTTCCAATAATTGCAATGATAATGCCGAAAACAGCAGCAATGCTGTAGCACTCAGCAGAGGTGAGCTGTTGGCCGATATTAATGTGTTTTAGACCTTTCAACATCGTCACCAAGGCGATCAAAAATACCGTGATAAAGATATACAGCGGTGCGTATTTACGTGCCTGCTCGAGTGGGTTCTCGCGAGAAAGTATTAGCCACGTGATTGAATTGAAAATGCAAAAGGCCACAATCGCGGAAAACAATGGAGAAATCACCCAACTTGCGACGATTACGCTGATTTTTGTCCACTGTACCGCTTCGAAACCCACCGCGACGATGGAGAATCCGACGATTGCGCCGACAACAGAATGGGTTGTGGAGACCGGCCAGCCCTTCCACGATGCTGTCAGCAACCAAGTACCGGTCGCCAGCAGGGCCGCGAGCATGCCGTAAATTAGCGTTTCTGGCTGCGATGCGAAATAGGCACTATCAACGATGCCCTTGCGGATTGTTGCCGTAACTTCGCCACCGGCCAATAGTGCTCCAGCAAATTCAAACACGCCCGCAATAAGCAACGCTTGTTTGATCGTCAATGCGCCCGATCCGATCGAAGTCGACATCGCATTGGCTACATCGTTTGCACCAATCCCCCAGGCGGCAAAGAATCCGAACGAAGCCGCCAGTGCCAAAAATAGCACTTCATTTTCCATTGATTTTCCTTAGTGAGAGAGGAGTAGCTCGAGTCGATGCCCGATGCGTTCCGCCAAATCTGCTATTTCGCCGACCAGCTCTATCACGCGATACAAAAACATCACGTCTACTGGCGGCAAGTCTTTTTCGATTTCGAATAATTGATGACGTATTCGGGACTGCATTTCATCGGTGTCGTTTTCAATGTCATCCAGTTCCGTCAGCAAGTTTTCTATGGTGGAAACTTCGGCGCCGCGGAATCCTGTTTCGTACAACTCGTCGAGCTCGTTAACGCTGTCGCGAGCTTTACGCGCGGCATCTGCATTACGGGCGACATACAATTTAAAACTTGCTTGAATTGATTGTGGAATTTCGATGCGTCGACCGACGACTAAGCCAGATACTTCGCGTGCTTTATTCGCCATTAAATCCTGCACCAGCAGTAAATCCAACAGATCCGCCCGGGGTACGGGCATAAACAGGTTCTTAGGAATATTTGTGCGTATTTCGCGCTTCAAATCGTCGGCCTTTTGCTCGGCTTCGACAATGCGCTGCCGTGATTCGTCGACGACTTGCCAATTGGCATCCATCGCATAGTCGAAAAACGCGACGAGTTCTTCCGTCGCAGCACAACAAAACGCCATGTGATTTTGCAGTGGCGCGACCGGCGAGGCGCCAAAGAGCTTACTTAGGTAGCTGGTCATAAGCACCCCGTAGTTCTTGTCGAATTGAAAACAAAATTTGTGGCATTGGCTAAAAGCTGGTCGTGCGTATCGAGCTACGTACAATCGAACCGGACCGCGCCATCGGGATCGTCTGTCGGCGATGCGCCGAAACCAATTGTTCCACGACCACTAAGTACGTCTTCCTCGCGGCGGAGTTTCTTCACATTGCCGTTGTCGTCGATAATGACGATGCCGTTAACACTTTCGTCTCGTAGGTTAAATCGTCCGTTGCGATAGGTGATTTCGGCGTGCTGCCGTGAGGTAAAATTGCCATTGACGCACAACGTCGCGTTACGACCTCGACCAATGGTGCAGCGAGTATTATCTCGATCAACTTTTATCACAGTGCCGTTGTAGTCGAGCATTAGCTCGGTTTTCGGTAGCATTTGCGCCATCGGAATTGAACTAATCTGGGTTTCTTCGCCGGTTTGCTCCCAAGGAATTTTACAGACTTCCAATTCACCGTCCCACGCTTCTGATTCAATGCGATCAATTGTGTGCCAGCCGGGAAACAAGGCCGGCGAAAGGACGTCGATACTTTGGCGAGTGGTCAGGATCTCGTCTGCTTTTGCGCGACCAATCACTTGCTGGGCGGCGATCGGCGCTTCGCCAATAAGCTCCTCGCCGCGCCACGACACGGCGCCGTAGTGCCACCCGACCTTTATATGCAGAACGCCCATTTTGTAGCGTTGCGCTTCGCATTCTTTGCGTAAACCGGCCTGCATTTCGGTGGCAGTTAGGGCTGCTTTAAGCGGATCGTCAAATGCGCACATGATTTCGTCGCCGATGGTCTTAATCGTTTCTCCTTCGAGACCCGTAGACACTTCGCCAAGCATATTGATACACGCACCAAGATCGGCGCGCGCAATTGTGTCGCCGTACTGCTCATAGAGCCTGGTGCTGCCAGATATGTCGGCAAATAGGACGGCGAGTTTGTCTAGGGATTTATCCACGTCTTTCCGTTCATAAACGATCTCATGAGCGACCAATATTTTTCAAAGGCTGGCCCGAACGGCATTTTACACGTCTAACGGTCGCCACGGGTATTTTTGATCATGGCGTTCGCTAGCCCGTCGATCGCTGCTCGATTACTTCCGCATAGCGGAGTAATCGGCCACAATGCCGGCACCGCTGGGATGCGACCGATTGGTTGAGTCGACAGCAAAAATGTGCGAACTATTTCGAAGGAATTTGTAGTCATGGCGCAATACGTTTTCACGATGAATCGGGTCGGGAAGCTGGTTCCGCCGAAACGCCATATCCTGCGCGATATTTCATTGAGTTTTTTCCCGGGCGCAAAAATTGGCGTCCTGGGGCTCAACGGCTCCGGAAAATCGACGTTATTGCGAATAATGTCCGGGACCGACCTCGATATTGAAGGCGAAGCAACCCCTCAGAAAGGCTTGAAAATTGGGTATTTGCTGCAAGAGCCGCAACTCGATGGCGCAAAAGACGTGCGCGGCAACGTTGAGGAAGGACTCGGTGAGGCAAAAATATTGGTCGATCGGTTCAACGAGATAAGCGACCGATTTGCCGAGCCAATGGACGACGACGAAATGACGACCTTGCTGGAAGAACAAGGATCGCTACAGGACCAGATCGAAGCAGTTGGTGGTTGGGAAATCGAGCGAAAATTGGAAATCGCTGCCGACGCATTACGATTGCCGCCGTGGGATGCCGAGGTCGACAAATTATCGGGCGGCGAACGTCGCCGCGTTGCCTTATGTCGTTTACTCCTATCTGAGCCGGAGATGTTACTGCTCGACGAGCCGACGAATCATCTCGACGCGGAATCGGTCGCCTGGCTGGAGCGTTATTTGGAACAATACGCGGGGACCGTCGTTGCGGTCACCCACGATCGATACTTTTTGGATAATGTTGCTGGCTGGATTTTGGAGCTCGACCGTGGCCACGGAATCCCTTGGGAAGGCAATTATTCATCGTGGTTGGAGCAAAAAGATCAGCGCCTAAAAATAGAGGAAAGTCAGCAATCGGCGCACCGAAAAACCATTGAGGCGGAGCTCGAATGGGTACGGTCGAATCCCAAGGGTCGCCAGGCAAAGAGTCGTGCGCGCCTACAACGTTTTGCAGAACTGCAATCGAAGGAATTCCAAAACCGAAACGAAACGAATGAGATTTATATCCCACCCGGTCCTCGATTAGGTGATCTGGTTATTGAATCTACCGGCTTATCGAAAGGCTTCGGAGAAAAACTGCTGATAGACGACTTATCGTTTAGTCTGCCGCCGGGTGGCATTGTCGGTATTGTTGGCGCGAATGGCGCGGGTAAGACGACACTGTTTCGAATGTTAGTCGGACAGGAGACGCCGGACTCTGGCGAAATTAAGGTTGGGGAAACCGTTGAAATTGCTTATGTCGATCAAAGTCGCGACTCCTTGGATGACGCGAAAACTGTATGGGAGGAGATTTCTGAAGGCCAGGACATCCTACGCGTTGGAGATTTCGAGACGCCATCAAGGGCGTACGTGGGGCATTTTAATTTTCGCGGCGGTGATCAGCAAAAACGCATCGCAGAGCTGTCCGGGGGGGAACGCAATCGCGTGCACCTGGCGAAAGTGTTGCGTAGTGGTGGAAACCTTTTGTTGCTCGATGAGCCGACCAACGATTTAGACGTCGAAACTTTACGTGCGCTGGAAGAAGCGTTGCTCAATTTTCCCGGCTGCGTCGTGGTGATATCTCACGATCGTTGGTTTCTCGATCGGATAGCCACGCATATTTTGGCATTCGAAGGGGATAGCCATGTCGAATGGTTCGCGGGCAACTATGAGGACTATGAAGCCGACCGTAAGCAACGACACGGAGATGATCAGAGTCCGCATCGAATTAAGTTTAAACCGGTTGTGCGAAATTAAACGGTCGAGCGCTCGGTTGTCGCGACCGGCTCGGCACGAGAGATCGATTATGCGGCGTTTAATCGCGACGAGTTTGGATCAGGGATTAGATTTCTCGAGTGAGAAATGAAAGGTTTCATCGTTTTCCTTGTCGTCTGCGCTTTAATTGGGGCCGCTGGCTGGCGTTATTCTCGACCCGTACCAATCGAGGTACGGCTGCACACGGTCGATCTCGGTGAGGTGCGCGCCACAGTTTCGAATACTCGAGTTGGCACGGTTAAAGCGTGCGAAAGGGCGCAAATGTCGGCGTCCGCTCCCGGACAAGTCGCTGCGATAAACGTCATTGAGGGTAGCCGGGTATCGCCAGGTGACGTGTTGCTCGAAATTTGGAACAACGATCGCCGCGCCGAATTAAGGCTCGCCGAAGCCGAGGCCTCTGCAGCGCGGGCACGTTCGAAGGAGGTTTGTGCCATTGCAGCCGGCGCGGAGCGCGAAGCCGATCGATTAAAGCAGCTCCAAAAGCGCAAGCTCATCTCTGAAGAGTCAGTCGACAAAGCGACAACCGATGCGCAGTCTCGCCGTGCCGGGTGTGAGGCGGGCCTTGCCGCTACTCGCGTTAGTGCCGCGCAAATTGGCGTCGCTCGAGAAGCATTGGAACGCACGTTACTCCGCGCGCCCTTCAGTGGAGTTGTTGCTGAAATAGACGTTCGTCTCGGTGAATACCTAACCCCATCGCCACCCGGGATCGCGACCCTACCCGCTATCGACTTGATCAATCCGAGTTGTGTTTATGTCGCGGCACCGATCGACGAAGTCGATGCGCCAGATATCGTGCAAGGCATGTCGGTATGCGTTTCCCTGGATGCGTTTCCGGACCAGCGATGCGACGCGACCGTGCGTCGAATCGCGCCTTATGTATTGGACCTCGAGAAGCAAGCGCGCACGGTCGAAGTTGACGTAGAGTTCACCGATAAAAAACACGCGGCAGGCTTATTGCCAGGATATAGCGCCGATATAGAAATTTTAATTGAAGCGCGCCAAGACGTGATCCGGATCCCGAGTGAAGCGCTCATCGAGGGAAAAAGCGTGTGGATAGTCGACTCGAATACATCAACGGTAGAGCAACGTGACGTTCAAGTCGGGATCGCGAACTGGGAATTTAGCGAAATCCTCACGGGTTTGGCAGCTGGTGAAATTATCGTCTTATCGACGGGAAGATCCGGCGTTGACGCTGGTGCGTTAGTCGTTGGCGAGTAGAACTCGGCCAGCCTGGGATAATTGATCGGTTAGGGGCGCTAAAACGCAAACGCTTTTTCGATGATTGAATTACGCAATATTTGTAAAACGTTTATTTTGGGAGACGAAGAAGTTCGTGCGGTAAATAACGTCGATCTGATCGTAGAGAAAGGCGAGTACCTAACCATTATGGGTCCGTCAGGCTCGGGGAAGTCGACATTGCTGAACCTAATTGCACTGCTCGATAGACCGACGAGTGGCGAATATCGGTTCGACGGACGTGACGTCACCGCGCTTTCCGACGATGAACTTGCCGAGACGCGTCGCGATGGCATTGGTTTCATATTCCAATCATTTCATTTGATAGCTCGGCTTACGGCGAGTCAGAACGTCGAATTGCCGCTCACGTTAGCGGGGATCAAGCCGAGTATTCGCAATGACGCCGTTGCGAATGCGTTACATGGAACTGGTTTGACGGACCGCGCCCGGCATCGGCCGCAAGAGCTGTCCGGTGGTGAGCGTCAGCGTGTAGCAATAGCCCGCGCTATCGTCATGAATCCACCATTGATCCTTGCGGACGAGCCGACCGGAAATCTGGATACTGCTTCCGGATCGCAGGTTGTCGAATTACTCGAGCGCTTACGGTCCGAGAACGGCGTTACATTGATCGTCGTAACTCACGATAACGCGCTCGGAAGTCGTGCGCCGCGGCAAATAAAAATTGTAGATGGATCGATCGCCCAAGATCTCCGGCCATAATGCGCTATCGCGACGTACTGAGTTTATCCCTCGGCGCACTCGCATCGAACTGGCAGCGTACCGGACTCATCGCGTTGGCGACGACGATCGGAGTGAGTTCAGTACTATTGCTAACTGCACTTGGTGAAGGTGCGAATCGGTATGTGCTCGGGCAGTTCGAGTCGCTGGGTACAAATTTGCTGATCGTGCTACCCGGCCGTAGCGAAACCGTCGGCGGCCCGCCACCGCTCCTTGGCGAAACGCTGCGCGATTTAACCGTCGATGATGCCTACGCTCTGGTCGCGCATTCGAGTATCACTCGCGTAGCTCCTGTAATCGTTGGAACCGCACCCGTCTCGATTGCTGCTGGATTGGAACGCGAAGTAACTATCCTCGGCACTACTAAGGAGCTACTCGGGATTCAGCGGCTGGAGCTTGAAAAGGGCGTTTTCCTGCCGGCTGGAGATCCGCGCCGTGCTGCTTCGGTTTGTGTGTTGGGTTTTGAATTGGCGGCTGAGTTGTTCGCCGGCAACGTCGCGGTCGGTAAGTGGGTGCGGGTCGGCAACCGCCGTTTTCGGGTCGTCGGGACTTTAGCGAATTCAGGCGTAACAGTCGGAGTGGATTTCAACGATATCGCGATCATTCCCGTCGCGTCTGCGGCAGCGCTGTTTAATCGAGAGTCGCTCTTTCGAATTCTTGTCGAAGCGGCTAGCGAAAACGATCTCGCGCAGGGAGAGAGTGCAATTCATCGTTTAATTGCTGCTCGACATGAGGGGGAAGACGATGTCACGGTAATCGCCCAGGACGCAGTCGTGGCGACGCTTGATCGCGTACTGACAACGCTCACAATCGGCGTCGGAACAATCGCGGCAATCAGCCTCGCCGTGGCCGGCGTACTCATTATGAATGTCATGTTGGTGTCCGTAACTCAGCGACGCGCGGAAATCGGATTAATG
>CAWLAW010000126.1:0-7404 GCA_963854885.1 Gammaproteobacteria bacterium
AGAAAGGTACCACCGTAGGGAATGTAGCCGCCGTGCAACGCGAGGCCATTCATAATGGCGCTCATAGCGAATTCGCGTACCCCATAGTTAATGTAGTTTCCCGCCGTTGGCGCGCTGGTTAATGCGCGCGACCCCGACCAAAACGTATTGTTTGACTCGGATAGGTCGGCAGACCCGCCGATCAGTTCCGGCAGCCCGGGGCCGAATCTAGTTAGCGCCTCTTGCGACGCCTTGCGCGACGCTTGTTTAGTCCCATCGGCCTGCATTTCAAGCACACTACGAGCTGCGGTGTCGGGCCAACTTTGAGGAAGCTCCGGGCGCATTCGTCTTTGAAACTCTTGTGCGAGTTCCGGATGTTTGTTGCGATAGCGGTCGAACAACTCATCCCAAGCGGCTTCGAGGCGTGCACCGTCGATCGAGGCGTCCCACGCTGTCGCGATCGCTTGCGGAATTTCAAACGGAGGATATGGCCAATCGAGTTGTTCTCGTGTCTTTACAATTTCTTCTTCGCCGAGCGCCGCACCGTGCGCCGCAGCGCTACCTTGCTTATTCGGCGATCCGTAACCAATAATCGTACGACAGCGGATCAAGCTCGGTCGTGTTTCGTCCATTTTTGCTTCCGATATCGCCAGCGCAACAGCGTCTGCATCATGTCCATCAACCTCATCGATGATTTGCCAGCCGTAGGCTGAAAATCGAGCCGAGGTGTCGTCGGTAAACCAGCCTTGAACGTCGCCATCGATCGATATTTGATTATCGTCGTAGATCACCACGAGCTTGCCGAGTTTGAGTGTCCCGGCGAGCGAGCACGCTTCATGCGAGATGCCTTCCATTAAGCAACCGTCGCCGACGCACACGTAGGTAGTGTGATCAACGATATGCATGGCCTCCCGATTAAATTCGGCGGCCAAATTTCGCTCCGCGATAGCCATTCCAACAGCATTTGCGAGTCCCTGACCGAGCGGCCCGGTGGTGGTTTCAACCCCAGGCGTGTCGCGATATTCCGGGTGCCCCGGAGTTGCCGAATGCAACTGGCGAAATCGTTTCAGTTCTTCGATTGAAATGTCGTAGCCACTCAGATGAAGCAGCGAGTACAACAGCATCGATCCGTGCCCATTCGACAAGACAAATCTATCCCGATTAACCCAATTCGGATTCGCCGGGTTGTGCCGCAAAAAGTCGCGCCACAGTACTTCAGCGATATCCGCCATTCCCATCGGTGCCCCCGGATGTCCGGAGTTCGCGGCTTGGACGGCGTCCATGCTGAGCGCACGGATTGCGTTGGCTAAATTGCGTCGCTGCGATGCAGAATTGTTGTCAGTGTCAGTTGGCACTGGCTTGCTCATAGTTTGTTCCTCGGTTGAGGTAGCGTTGGTAAACACTACCTGGTGCAACTACGCCAGCGTTTTCTAGACTTAACTAGGGTGGTTAACTTGGCGTTTTCGTACTGGCTTTTACCAATGCTCAGTTTTAATTGATTATTTTGCGCTGCGCGCTTGGATTACCTGTGGTCCATCAATTTCTAAATTCACGCGCTGCCAGCACATCTGTTAGTGCAGCAAAGCGCAGGCACTAATACGACCACTCACGGTCGTAATGCACACGCGTCCAAGAATTGGTAATAACGCGACAATGGGATTACCCCTTAATCCCACAGAAATGTGTAATTAATCAGTGCGCATGCGTGCCCCAGACAAGACGTCGCCGCCCGCACGTGCGTTAGCCGCACTGAATCTCCGCCTCGGGCTGCCGTCGACTTGGACTTTATTACAACCTCGATGGTCCGGAATAAGTGGCCTGTGGTTCGCCAGGGAGGTACAGAAATCTATCGCGTTTTATACCCATTAAGCCCGCCATATTAGCGTGGTGGCCGGCGTCGCAAAAGACCATTCGGTGAAATAATTGAATGAGACCTCGGGGCACGCACAATCGCGCCGACGGGCAGGTCTTTGTCACGCACACGCGGCCAGCCAGCGGCACTTGCTGACACCAACAATGGGCCTGACATGCGCACTGATGCGGGCTCAATTATTATTAACATACAACATTAGATAAATGCTCTATTATATTAAGAATATTAACTATTTATATTATATAATCGAGTTAAACGCTGCCCCAAAGGGCGAGGCCGAATGGCCTGGAGAGAAGCCCTAGTGGATTGGCTAGATTTAATGACATGTGATCTCGGGCCTTAGGAATGACTACCGAACAGCAATCGACAAATTTTAGTATCGAGTTTTTTCCGCCGCGCAGCGACGAAGCGAAAGCGAAGTTCGAACGCGCGCGCGATGCCCTCGCATTATTAAAACCCAGTTTCTTTTCTGTGACTTTCGGCGCGGGCGGCAGTACCAGAGAACAAACGCTCGAAACCGTCACCGATATTATTGCCGCGACAGGCATTGAAGCGGCCCCGCATTTGTCGTGCGTCGGTTATCCAAGCGCAAAAATTCGCGAGGTTTTGCTTACCTACAAGAAGCTGGGTATTCGGCGCATTGTCGCTTTGCGCGGCGATATGCCGTCCGGGACGACGGGGATTGGTGAATTGCGCTACGCCAACGAGTTGGTTGAATTCATCAGAAAGGAAACCGGGTCAACATTCTATATCGAAGTTGCCGCCTATCCTGAATTTCATCCACAGGCACAATCGGCGACGAGCGACCTGCAAAATTTCAAACGTAAAGTAGAAGCGGGTGCCGATAGCGCTATCACGCAATATTTTTATAATGCGGACGCGTATTTCCGCTATATCGACAGTTGTCATCAACTAGGCATCGATATTCCCATCGTTCCCGGCATCATGCCGATAACTAATTTCACCCAATTGATGAGGTTTTCCGAGATGTGTGGCGCGGAGATCCCGCGTTGGATCGTCAGCCGACTCAGAGATTTCGGAGACGATCGGGCTTCGATCCGTGCGTTTGGAATCGACGTAACGACTCAACTGTGCGCGCGATTACTAGAACAAGGTGTGCCGGGATTGCATCTCTACAGCATGAATCAGGCTGAAGCATCACAAGCGGTATGGACAAATCTCCGTCTTGGCGAACGAGGGGACTAAGGTGGCTTCGCTGTCCGAGCATCGGATAAAGAACCGGGCACGGGGGAGCGGTCTACCCGGTTTGGTACTGATTGACGACGACCAGATGATCGTCGAATCACTCAGTTTCGTGCTTGGGACTGATTTCACAGTGCACGCCGCTGGCAGTCGACGCGACGCGAAAATGCTACTCCAAGTTTTAGAGAAAATACCGTCTTTGGCTTTAATCGATCTCGGTTTGCCACCAAACCCGCACGGTCCAGACGAAGGCTTTGCCCTGATCCGCGAACTTTTAGCACTAAATCACCGGATGAAAATATTGGTCTTGTCTGGCCAAAGTGATCGCACCAACATTCAACACGCTCTAACGCTCGGCGCGGTCGATTTCGTCCCGAAACCTTGTGACGCCGATCTACTCCGTGCCCGCCTAAATCATCAACTATTGATTCTCGACGCTGAGCAAAGCGACGCGCAACCTGTAGACGGCGATCAAGAGGTCTTGCTTGGGCTGAGTCCGGTGATGCAAGCATTGCGCGATTCGGTCGCCCAATTCGCAGACACGCCGTTTCCCGTGCTGATCGAAGGAGAGTCCGGATGCGGCAAAGAACTGGTCGCGCAGCGGTTGCATAAGAAGGGTGAACGACGCAGTGAGCCCTTACTAACTATAAATTGTGCGGCCTTCACACCGGATTTGCTTGAGGCTCAATTGTTCGGCCACGCAAAAGGCGCTTACACCGGCGCAGAACAAGCGAGCTCGGGGTTCTTCGAAGACGCGACAAATGGGACATTATTTTTGGACGAAGTCGGGGAAATGCCGCTCGAGCTGCAATCGAAATTTCTCCGGGTGCTGGAAAACGGCGAATACTATCGACTTGGGGAAACTCAGGCCCATTATTCAAATGCACGCATCATTGCCGCGACGAACCGTGACTTGCGCGAAGCAGTGAGAACCGGTGGGTTCCGCGCTGACCTCTTCCATCGACTCAGCGTATTGTCGATCAGCGTACCGCCATTGCGCAGTCGCAGCGACGATTGGCAATTGCTCGTAGAACACTTTCAGCGCATATATGCCGGCACGATCAAACCGTTCAAATTCAGCGAATCGGCTTACGAACTCTTCGCAGCCTATCGGTTCCCAGGCAACGTTCGAGAACTCCGCAACATCGTCATCCGCTTGGGCACTCGGTATCCGGATGCGAATATTACAGCAGAAATCCTGCGCTCAGAACTCGAGCCAGACATCGAATCGACGTCGTTGGAAATTACCGACGCATCCAATAATCAGACAATTCGCGCCCAACTATCCAGCCCAGGATTTCAACTTGACGACGAGGTCGCGAAATTGGAACGCGAATTCGTCAGTGTCGCATTGAACATGTGCGGCGGAAACTTGAGCAAAGCGGCACGTTTGCTTGGCGTTAACCGCACGACCCTCTATAGCAAGGTGTCACGACTCGGACTCGACGAAAGTCATGAATGACTTGCCCGACACTATCGCGCGTAATCACCGGTTTTAGCGAGTACAGATAACAGGCCTACCCTATGATTCGTCCGACTCCACGACAGGCGCGTGCGACGGCGGGACAGATTTCGACGATGGCACGGGATTCGTTCCTTGGGTCGAACTCAATGTTGCCCAAGGCGACGCTTGGGGAAATCGGTTTCGTTACCGCGCCGTTTCACCAAACTTTACCTGGCCAGACAATGATCCGCCAAACATCAATAGTGATCGCGTATGTGATGGCAACATTGCGCCGCAAGAATTTGATCTGTGTGCCACTGGAAATTTGCTTATCAGAACACGCGGCGACGACCCGGGAACCGCTGGACAACAGGGTAAATTTGAAACCAATCTAGCAAACAATCTTCCTGCCGTTATTCTGTCCCACGGTCGCAACGGGTTCGGCGCAACCTCAACATTCGGGGTCGCTCGACCGACCGCCACTGGCGGCACGGACGAAGAAGAAAATTCCGGCGGCACGCTGCTCGAAAACGAGTTTTTCAGTCGTGGCTATTCAGCCGAAAATGCGGGCTGTGCGGACAATAATAACGAAGGCGCACCGTTGTGCGCTTTCGATGATATCGTCATGTGGATCTCGCCCGCGCTGCTAAACAATCGGATGGTCAGCGCTGGTCGACTACCGTAAGGTTTTTTGCTCGCTCTATTTGTCGTCCATGCCGCGATTTGTCAGCGAAAAGCGCACCGAGCCCGGCTCGTTCTCACTTAATACTAATCGGTAACCATTGACAGTCGCCTGTTGCGCGGCCTGGTATAGACCAATGCCGAGGCCGTTGTCGGAAGCAACGGGTTGCGCGAGGATCTGGCTAGCCAACGACGCTTCTATTGCCTCGCCATTATCCGCGACGCTTAATACGGCGTCGCCGCCATTGGCATGCAACCCGACCTTGATCTGAATTGGATCACTCGATTTCGCCTTGTTGCGCGCGTTATCCAGAAGATTTTCAACAACGCTATCGAAGCAATCACCGGGTATGCGGAAGTCAGGATCTCGAATATCCGGTAAAAATTCGATCACCTCAGATTGGTAACGCGCCACGAGTTGCTCCCACCACGATGTGATGGCCTTCGTCTCACTTTTCAACATCGATGGTCGTTGTAGTTTGTCGAGTGCCAATTGAAGCCGTTGGGTAATGTGCGGAAGCTGCCGGCGCAGCAACGCTTGGCGCTGTTGCTCACGTTCATGATCTTCCGATCCGGGTTCCTCCATTATCGTGGCTGTTGTGGTCTTTAAAGATTGTAGGAGGTTCTTAATATCGTGCGTCAACCGCGCTCCGGTTTCGTGCACGGCCTGCAAATGGGCTTGCTGTGCTTGTTCGGATTCGCGCACTTTCGCGGTATAGAAATGACCGAGAACTTGAATCAACAATCGGCAATGGATTAACAGTGAGGACCCGACAACCCGTTCCGTAAACAAAGTTACTTCGAGATAGCCGGCGTCAAGTTGCGTACTGAATTCCGCGCGTTTGCCGGCGCGGCCGTGTTCGGCATTGATCGCCCACTCTGCACCCTGAATCCACGGTATCTCACACAGTTCATCGAGTGCCGCGTCGAGAAATTCTCGCCGTCCATGGCCTTGGCCGGCAAGCTGGGCGAGGCTTGAAAGCCAATTTTCAAAAGGCGTGCCGATATTAAGGACCGATTTTTCCCATAACGCACCGAGTCCCGACCCAGTTCCAGGGGTAATCATCCAGCTAATCAAAATTAGAAACGCGCTTAAGACCAACAAGCTAGCGATTAATGCGATGGGATATTCAATCCGTAACTCGTAGGTCATTAACACACTGCTTAGTGCCAATAATGCGGTCATTAACGCAATCGTAATACCGCGAAAGAAATCTACCGGAAACGTCTCTCGAAGTGCGACGTCGTAGGTTGGAAAAACCAGCAAGGAAAATGGCAACACAGTCCAGGCCAATCGAAACGAGTATATGACTGCATTATTAATTTCGCCTACGGCAAATAGTTTTGGTGTGCATTCGATCAACAGTAACGATATGAGAATCGTGAGCGTAATCATGTAAGCGATCCGTTCTTGTCTAGACGAGAACGAGCGTCCGGCGACGATACCGATTAGTAAGATCATCCAGCCAAACAACAACCACCAATCGAGAACGAAAAAGAAGGCGAATATGAATACTGCGATCAATGCGCTCGACCATCGGTTCAGCCTTTGGTCGCCTTGCCAAATTGGCTGCCATAAAAAGAACAAGCCCAAGTGCGCCGTCATCAACGATGCCGACAACATGCTGCCGAAATCCGCGCTAAGAGCGAGGTAGAGTACGACTAGCATTGTCGCCAAGATCCAATGTTCTCGGCTTCTATCCAGCAAGCGGGACAAGTTGATCACGGCTCAGCGGTGCTCCAAACTAGCAGGATTAAAATTAACCGAGTAACCAGAGTACTTGAACATCGTATTAACAATCAAAGAGCATAATCAAAGTGCGATATGGACAGGTCGATTTTCGCGAAAATCAATTCGCCACCGATCGATAGGGCAGTTCGCAGGACAATGAGTTCCGCATTATCGAACGATGAAAATAAGTAGCACCCTAGCGGTAACTGCCTTTACGTGGCTCGAGATTAAACGAGCTCGACTGCGCTGGTTCGCACTCGCCGTACTAGCACTTGGTTGCTGTATCGGCGAATTTGCGGCGACGATCGCGATCACCGAGACGGCACAGCATCGGCTGGTTTTCTATGCTGCAAGCATGCGGCTCGTGACAGTTTTTGTAATGGCTTTGTTTGTGGCAACGAGCGTAATGCGCGAAATCAACGACAAAGGTCTGGAGTTGGCCTTATCGCGACCCATTTCGCGTGGAGATTGGTATCTCGGCAAATTGCTCGG
>CAWLAW010000127.1:0-7403 GCA_963854885.1 Gammaproteobacteria bacterium
TCGAACGGAAATCGTCAAGGCATTCGTGATCCCAAGCCCGGGAACCACCCCCAGCCCAGAACTCGCCGAGCAACTCAGAGATTCGGTGCGTAGCCGACTGGCGAAACACGAAGTGCCGAAAATGATTGAGTTTGTTGATGCGTTGCCGATGACGACAACCGGGAAAATTATGCGCCGCGAACTACGCGAACGAGAAAAGCAGAAATCTTAATCGGTGGGGGAGAACTAGCGGATGCTCATAGGTTAGCTCGTAAGCCCGCGGGCCACTAGGTGAATAAGATTAACCACGGAGAACACAAAGAAAGGGGAGTAAATATTTTTTACGAAATTCCCTATTCTTACCGCCGTGTTCTGCGTGCATTCGTCATAAAGGAGCGCGATTGTATACGCGCTCGACTTTTGCGACCCATTTCCAATCCCGTCGATCGATCTCAATGTGAATCGTCAATGTATTGCCATCGTCAGATAGCGAAACTTGTTCAAGTAATTGGCCGCCTTCTTTTATCCGAGTCTCCAAAAAAAGCATCGGTTCTTTTACATAAGCCAGGGTAAACCCGATCTGACTTTCTACGATCTCCTGACCGCTAGCGGTAAACACGCGGCCCCCCGGATTCGGCGCGACTTGGCGCTCGTAACCGTCGGCGTAAATGAACAGGTAGCCGTTTTCGCTCGGCACTATTTCTAAATTCGCTGATTCCAATAGACGTTGAATCGGCCCCGCGTGGGCTAACTCACGACTGCGTTGCCATTGTTGCCCCTCATTTGCGTGTTGCCAATACCGTTCCTGAGTCGCGCTCGTCGGATCGGATGAGTTCGCTGGCGGCGGATCACGATGTTTTTTTCGCTTGGATTTGCGGATACCTTTTAGTTCATCCGCGGCATTTGTGCTGATTTCAGCGTTTAATATCCAACGTCCGGTTAGGGATGGCGATTGCGCGAGCGCGGCCAGAGGCTGCAGGAGCGAGAATGTTACAAATAACACGCATGAGAATTGGCAAATCAGCGCCAGAGTGCGATTATCCACGGTAAAATAGCTCATCGAGTGAATAACCCGTACGCAATGGGTAGTTGCGAATTTAATCCATTCTGGTGTTTTAATAGTTAACGTAAGCATATGAAATTAGTTTCGCCGGTCGATGCGGTTTGCGCGATGCCAAACCATAGTATCGCAATAATGCCCTCTGGTTGCGCACGCGCGTCTGAGTTCTACGCCGCCCTCGCGTCAAATGTAGAACGTTTTGAGGGGCTGACCCTGTGTTCTGGATTTACCTTTAGCCCATATTCCTACTTGGACAAAGGCTTAGGGAAAAATATCCGTTACCTGACATGGCAAGCGTCCCCACGGACCCGTGACTTGTTCAAAGAAGGCGACCGGACCAAGGTCGGTTTTGTCCCCATAAGGCTCGCAGATTTACATCATGTGGTGAGTAAGGACGGCGAGATAAAGCCGCATACGGTGGTTGTTCAAACATCCATGCCGCAACCCGACGGGACGGTGAGTTTAGGCATATCGGTCGGCGCAAACGGAAGTTTTATCCAAAGTGCCAAGCTCGTCATCGCAGAAATGAACAAAAACATGCCCGTCACAGCTGGAGATAGTCGAATCTCACTAGACGAGATCGATTTCGCGTATGAATCCGAGGCGCCGCTCTGGGAGTACGAAACGCCGGCCGCACAACCATGCGACGCGGCGATCGTCGATAACGTGATGAGCTTAGTTCCCGATGGTGCTTGGGCACAATTGGGTATCGGCTCAGTGCCTGATCGAATTTTAGAGCAACTCAGCCAGATCCCTGGAATTAATCTTTGGTCGGGTTTGTTGACTGGCGGATTGCAGCAATTTATCCACGACGCACCTGGAACGGCGAAAATACTTGCTGGCGAACTCGCAGGAACGCAAAGCTTCTACGACTTCTGCGATCGCCACGAGCGGATCGAAATGGCACCAACGTCGGTAACGCATGACATTGCAAAAGTCTCCTCGTTGCCGAAGTTTACTTCGATCAATTCGGCGTTAGAAATCGATCTGCAGGGACAAAGCAACGGTGAGGCGATCGGTCGTTTACAAATTAGCGGGGTCGGTGGAAGCCTGGATTACATTGAGGCTGCGAACGCCTCTGTGGGAGGCGTGTCAGTGATTGCTTTGGCCTCGACAACTGCGAATGGAAAACATTCCAAAATCGTGGCTCAGTTTGGCGCGGGGGCGGTCGTTACAACGCCGCGATATTGTACCGACTACGTGGTCACTGAATTCGGCATCGCGCGGCTACGCGGTAAAGATCTATTTCAACGTGCTGAGGCACTGATCGCGGTAGCGCATCCCGACTTTCGCGATCAACTTGCGGGAGCATTGAGTTGATTAAAGTTGTCAGTTTATTTAGACGCAAGGCAGGTTTGTCCGTTGCCGCGTTTCAAGATTATTGGCTCAACACGCACGCCGATATCGTCTGCCAAATGCCCGAGGTACGACGCTATATTCAATCTCATACGCGACTCTCGGGTTATCGTAACCGGCAACCGGCATATGACGGGGTGGCGGAATTGTGGTTTGAAAATAGCGATGCATTGAGAACTCTAGCGGCGCGCCCAGAACTACAGGCGACTAAAGCAGACCATCAAGAGTTCATGGATATCTCGTCCTATCGTGAATTCGTTGGTGAAGACGTGGTGATTAAGGATGGTTCGAATGCGCCCGATGGGGTAAAGAATATTGAAGTCGTGAAGCGAAAACCGGGCATGGATCCGCAGGCTTTCCACGAGTATTGGGAAACTATCCATGGGCCGTTAGCGACCAAAATTCCGCAACTCCGTCGCTACGTCCAGTGTCATACTCGAATGGGCGCCTATCAAAATGGACAGGAACCTGAATTCGATGGCGTCGCATTAACCTGGTTCGACGATACTAATGAAATGCGGGCGTCGGCTGCGACACAGGCATACGAGGATACGCGCAATGATGAGCAAAATTTCCTCACTGAACCGCTCGATTTCATTATTGTCGAAGAGAAAGTTGTAGTCGCATAACGCCGGCAAAACTGACGAAAGTGTTTAGCAAATCCACCGTCGAACGAATCCTTGATCGATTTCCGGTTGCGCGACTTGGCCAATTAGACGACGCCGGATTGGCGCAAGCATTGCCGTTTGTATTCGTCCGAGCGGCTGGGGCGCTTTGGTCGCCAATTGATGGGAAACCGAAAAAACGTGCAGCCCTCGATCGAATAGGGTGGATTGAGAATCACCCGGATGTCTGCATATTAGTTGATCACTATGAAGCGGACTGGACGAAGTTATGGTGGTTGAAGTTATTTTGTGACGGGCGCGTTATTCGCGGCAGCCATGAGCATTGGAGCGCAGCAGTTGGCGCTCTCGCGGCGAAGTATCCCCAATATCCGGACGTGCCGATGTTTATTGGAGAACCGACGATGTTACGTTTCGAAATTAAGCGTTGGAAGTCTTGGGCAGCGCAGGGCGATGAAGCGCTCGAAGCGTGGCTAGCGAGTGAGCCAACTTAATCGTGGAAACGCGGAATGGGGCACGCCCCCATTCCTTGGAAGTCATTCGAGAGACTAGATTAGAGGTATCACCTGCTCGGCAAAATCTTTCGCCACCTCTCTAATGTGGGCAAGCGGTGGGAGTAGGCTGACCTCGTTTAGCCCAAGACTTTCGGCTGCACGGATTTGTTCGGCCAATTCCGACGGACCGCCAACCATACAAGTGCCTTCGATCATTTCCGGGGTAACAAATTTACGTTCGCCTGGCGGATAGTAGCTGCAATGTCCCTCATGTAGCACCTGGTGGACTTTTTCTTCGGGTATCGAAAGGTTCCCAATATGATCGATGTACTCTTCCCAAATGTTTTTCATGTAATCCGGCACGACACTATCGTCTTTCGTGTAACGCCAAACTTCGTAGATAAAGTGCACGGCCACGGCTACCCAAGAGCCGGCTCGTTCAATCACCCGCTCGTCGGTTAATTTTTCACCGGGTCGCAGTACCACTGCAGTGGTAAGCGTTGTGGTGTGGAAATCATCCAATGTCCGTCCTGCTTGCGCAGCGCCTTCGCGTACTTTGCCGAGGTTAAATTCCAATACGTCTTTCTGCTCATTGAATATCGAAATTAGACCGTCGCCGTAGCGTCCGGCTGATTTTAATGCCAACGGACCGTTGCCTGCGACATATATGGGTATCGGCGTGTCAGTATTGCGAAAGCCGTCGCCGTGTTCCTGCCATTTAATAGCCGTTGTTTTATCGCGATATTCGTAGTCGACTTCTTCGTTATTTAGTAAGGCGCGGACCACTCTCAGGTATTCACGAAATTCTTTAATCGGCATGGGATCTTGGCCCATTACGCGCATTGCGGTATGCCCAGTTCCAATACCAAGGAAAACTCGTCCAGGTGCGAGCACATTAATTGAGGATATCGAATGGGCGGTCGTCGGTGCGATACGCGTGCCGGGGATCGCGACCCCGGTGCCGAGTCGAATTTTGGACGTGTTCAGTGCTGCAGCTGCCATGGTCGCGTAACAATCCGACCACATCATTTGCGTGTCGGGAAACCAACAGGCGTCGTAGCCAAGATCTTCAAGTTCTTTGACGATTGCCCAGTCACTAATTCGCGACTGGATATGGAGGCTGAATTTCATGAGCTCTTGGTCCTTTCTTACTGATTTTCGATTTCAAAACGAAACGATTCGATTCGGCTTAGGCAGCCCAGGCAATGTTGCCAGAAATCTTGCGCGCTTGTAGGCGGGGCATAACCTCACCGGCGAAACATTTCATGTTGCGTTCCGCCTCGGCTGGCGGCATACCAGCGTAACTGAAGACCCCAATGTATGCTTCCGCGCCGATGCGCTCTGCGTTAGTTATGATGGTGTCGTAACACATGTCCGGCGTGCCCCAAGTTTGCAAACCCATAAAATATTCAACTGCGCCGTCAACACCGCTACGTTCGATGCTTTCAGCAAATTTTCCGTAGTACTCATAACCTTTTTGATCTTTTAGATGCGCGGTATCGAAGTTGTAGTGATCGAGTACGGTCTGCCAATATTTCCCGATGTACTGTCGCGCCATTTCGTACGCACGGTCCTTGTCTGGATCGCACATTGTCCAGCCAGCCATGATTGGTGCCGGTGGTGGCTCACCATTCAAGCGCTCGAAGGCTTGCCGATACTCGGCAATTTCTTTTTCTACCTGGTCCCAGGGTTTTTGCGGGATAACCAGCAAGCCAATCCCCAAGCGCGCCATGATCTCAACAGATTCGGGAGACACCGCTGCGGCGTAAGTGCGACCCTTATACGTTTTGAAAGGAGCGGGCCGAATTAGCGCTTTGGGCTGCTTTACGAACTCACCTTGGTATTCGCAAAAGCCCTGTTCGAGTCCGGTTAAAACACACTCCGCACTTTCCACAAACCGCGGCCGAGAATCCGCCATATCTTGGCGAAATGCATCGAACTCCACGCGGCCGGCGCCACGCCCGAGACCGAGAATGAGGCGCCCATCAGAGAGATTGTCGAGCATTGAGATCTGCTCCGCGACGCGCATCGGATCATGCCAGGGCAAGACCACCACCATCGTGCCAAGTTTCACTTTGCTGGTGCAGCCAGCCATGTAGGTTAAAAACTGTAAGGGGTCTGGGCACATCGTGTAGTCGGTGAAATGGTGCTCGACTGTCCAAACGGATTCGAAACCGATGGGTTCGGCCATTTCCGCTAGACGGACGTCATTTTGATAAACCGCGAGATCGGTCGTGTACTGATCGGGATTCTGAAAGATTGTCGCCATTCCAACGTGCATTTCCAATCACTCCTGTTATTAAGTTTGCGTCGCAGAGTAATGGCTATTCGGCAGCGTGTCGACGCCAAATTCTGCCCCTACTGGCGCTCCGCAAGAGCGTCAACTATTGCAAATCACCACGCGCAGCGACCATTTTCGGTGTAGACTGCTGCAGTGCATCATTATACTGTGTCTTAAATTTATGCTTTATCACCTGTACGAAATGAATCACGCCCTCATTGCACCCGTACGCGCGGCAGTGAACGCGAACCGTTTATTACTCGATCCCGAGCGCAATCCTTTCGCCCGCTCGTATCCCGGCAAGGTTGCTGGCGCCGCGTTGGAAGTTTTTGATCGTTTAACTAAACAATACGAGAAACCGTCGTTCGACATTCCGCCAATCGACATGGGTGAAGGTCAGGTCACAGTGGCTGAAGAAGTGACGCTGAGATTGCCGTTTGCCGATCTGCTGCATTTCAAAAGAGATTTCTCTACCGTTCAAAAGCGTCGCGAGGCTGACCCGACAGTACTCGTCGTTGCACCGATGTCCGGTCACTATGCGACATTGTTGCGCGGGACGGTCCGTGCTCTGTTACCGGATCACGATGTCTACATTACTGATTGGCAGAACGCACGTGAAGTCCCGCTGTCTGTCGGACAGTTCGACTTGGACGATTATATCGATTACGTGATGCGTTTTATCCGCGAGCTTGGCGACGACGTGCATGTGATTGCAGTGTGTCAGCCCGGTCCTGCCGTGGTGGCCGCCACGGCACTAATGGCCGAGCAGCGTGATACCGCGACGCCATCTAGCATCACGTTAATCGGTAGCCCGATCGATACGCGAATGAGTCCAACTCAACCGAATGAACTTGCGATGAGCAAACCGTTGGATTGGTTTGAGCGCAACGTGATTATGCGCGTTCCTTTCCCCAATACAGGGTGTATGCGTCGCGTCTATCCGGGTTTTTTACAATTAGGCGGATTCATGACGATGAACATGGACCGACATTTGGCTTCCCATCAAAAGTTATATTCTGACCTCGTCGCGGGAGACGGTGAATCGGCTGCCGCTCATCGCAAGTTTTACGACGAGTACCTTTCCGTCATGGATTTATCGGCGGAATACTATCTACAAACTATCGATGTTGTTTTCCAACGCCATGCGCTACCGGAAGGGGAAATGCGTCACCGTGGCGAGCGTGTTAAGCCGCAAGCTATCGAAAACACCGCGCTTTTCACTGTCGAAGGCGAGCTCGATGACATATCCGGAATCGGCCAAACCCAAGCCGCGCATGAACTCTTTTGCAACGTTCCCGAGAGCCGGCGCTTTGATTATGTGCAAGATGGTGCCGGGCACTACGGCGTCTTTAACGGCTCTTTATTTCGTGCCGAAATCGCGCCACGCATTAAAGATTTTATTCAATCACACCGATCCTGAATTCGGTATTGCCGGGCTCATGGATCATCAGTACTAGCACCTACTCAACCCGTGCAGCAATCACTTCCACTTCAATTTTCCACTCTGGCAAGAGTAATTGCGGCACGCAGATAGCCGTCGATGCCGGCAGCTCGAATCCGGCGAAGGTTTTTTTGCGTAATTCCGCGTAGGTTGGATAGAGCGATTTATC
>CAWLAW010000128.1:0-7386 GCA_963854885.1 Gammaproteobacteria bacterium
CTATCGTTTTTTGCGGCGCGTCGAACACCGATTGCAGCAAGTAGCCGACCAACAGACCCATCAGCTGCCTAACCAAACTATTGAACGTTCGCGATTGACCTATGCATTCGATGTCGACTCCTACGCGGAGTTTACCGTTGATCTCGAGCGCCACCGAGAGATCGTGCGGCGATGCTTTCGGGAGCTGATATCGCCAGAACGGACTGAGGCTAACGAATCTTCGGCGCGCTTGTCAGGTGCAAGAGCGCTATGGCTCGATCCAGGATGCGAGGATAGTGCGATCTTCGAAATCGGGTTCAGCGACGTCGCGGCCGTTAGGAAAGTCGTGGAACAACTCAAACATCCGCGATTCCTCGGACGGTTGTCGCGGCAGGGTCTCGAGCGTTTTGATCGCCTGATGCCTCAATTTATCGAATCTCTTGGACGGCGCGCACCGAGTGCAGAAACATTTTCTCGCTTAGCGGAATTACTCCAAGCGATTGCGCGACGGTCGGTCTATTTATCGCTCCTCGCCGATCGTCCCGTGACCTTAGAGCGGCTCATTGATCTCTATGACGCGAGTCCATGGATTGCCGGACAAATCACGCAACAACCTTTGTTGCTCGATGAATTGTTGGATCCGCGCTCCTTATATTCGCCGCCAGGAGGTGAACAATTAATCACTGAGCTGCAGGGGCTATTGGACAGATTCGACGTGGCCGACGATGAGCGCGCTATGGATACGCTCAGGCAATTTAAAAATCAGCAAGTGCTGCGAGTAGCTGCGAGCGACGTAATGGAACACTTTCCCGTCGCCAAGGTGAGCAACCAACTGTCACACATTGCGAGCGCACTTTTACATCACGCTATCCGCCTCGCCTCGCACGCATTGAGCACGAAACACGGTGTGCCGAGGTGCGTCGACGGCGGCCGGGACACGGAGGTCGGGTTCGCCGTAATTGCGTACGGTAAACTCGGCGGTTACGAGCTGGGTTACAGTTCCGATCTTGACCTGGTCTTTGTTCACGATGGTGTGGGTGAGCGTCAGGAAACCAGCGGGCCGAAGGTGGTTGCGAATGGCGTCTATTTTACCCGCCTAGTACAACGCATTATTCACTTCTTGGAAACTCGAACGGCTGCTGGACGTGCTTACGAGGTTGATACTCGTCTGCGTCCGAGCGGCGCGTCAGGGTTGTTAGTATCGTCCGTGACGGCGTTTCATGAATATCAGCGACGAGATGCATGGACCTGGGAGCATCAGGCATTGGTGCGCGCTCGCGCTGTTGCCGGGTCGCCAGCGACAATTGCAGCATTTGCGAGAACGCGCGCCGACATCCTCTGCCAAGTGCGCGACGCTCGGCAATTGCGCCGCGACATCGTCGAAATGCGAGAACGGATGCGCCCCGAACTCGATGATTCAAACGCGGCGTATTTTGACCTTAAACAAGGGCTCGGTGGTATCACTGATATTGAATTTATGGTGCAATACTGGGTCTTGCGCTGGGCCAACGAGCACCACGAATTGCTCGCCTTTACCGACAACTTGCGGCTGCTTGAAGTTCTTGCCCAGCTTGGATTAATTTCCACTGATGTTGGAGCGACGCTGCACGACGCATATTTCGCGTACCGTGCGCAAGTGCATCGATGTGCGCTTCAAGAAACCGACGGTCTCGTAAGCAACCGCTCTTTCCGTGAGCAGCGCAAGGCAGTCGTCACGGTGTGGCAAAATATTTTTGCGTAATGACTCGCCCGCGAATTACGAGTTAACGGCGAACTGAATAGACAATATGACATTCTAGGAGAAGACGATATGAGCTACGCCGATCGAGACGGCGTGATCTGGATGGACGGCGAGATGGTGCCGTGGCGCAACGCCCAAGTTCACGTATTAACTCACACGCTACACTATGGTGTCGGTGCATTCGAAGGGATTCGCGCCTATAACACGCCCAAAGGAACGGCGATTTTTCGCTTAGACGATCATGTTCGACGACTATTCGAGACCGCACACATTTTGGAGATGGACATACCCTACTCGCGCGCACAAGTTAGCCAAGCTTGCATCGACAGCGTTAAACAGAATTCCCTTGAAACCGCCTATATCCGTCCGCTTGTGTTCTACGGCTCGGAAGGTATGGGACTGCATGCTGAAAATTTATCTGTCCATGTGTCGATCGCGGCTTGGGTTTGGGGAGCATATCTCGGCACTGATGCGTTGGAAAAAGGTATTCGGATAAAAACGTCGTCGTATACTCGACACTTAGTCAATAGCGTTATGTGTAAGGCAAAAGCATGCGGAAACTACATCAACTCAATTCTTGCCCTGCAAGAGGCGGCGCGCGATGGCTATGACGAGGCATTGTTACTCGACAATGATGGGATGGTTGCTGAGGGGAGTGGCGAAAATATTTTTATTGTTCGAAACGGCGTGCTTTACACGCCGGAACTCACTTCAGCGCTGGAAGGTATTACCCGCGATACGGTTCTCTACTTAGCGCAAAATGAAGGTTATGAGGTTGTAGAAAAGCGCATTACGCGCGATGAGATTTATATCGCCGACGAAGCTTTTTTTACCGGCACGGCGGCCGAAGTAACACCCATTCGAGAGCTCGATAACCGCTTAATCGGCAAAGGGTTGCCGGGTCCCGTGACGCAGCAATTACAAACGGCCTATCTCGATCTCGTCGAAGGGCGCCATGCCGGGCACGAGGACTGGTTAACCGTGGTGTAGGCACCGAGCCCGCATAAATACGCAGGACAGAATTCGTGACTGGGCAAGAAAACCAAGCTGTAGTCTGGCAATTTTGCGACGGTAAAGCAGGTCACGAACGGCAGAGTGCAGGTCTGATCAATGCACTCAGGGCAACACAAAAAATTGCCACTTTTCGACTTGAAACTGCCGATGCCCATGTGTCGGCTTTTCAGATACTACGCAGGCTCTTCCCGGTTGCGGATAAGCTTCCCGATCCAGATTTCATTCTGGGCGCAGGTCGAGCCTGCCAATTACCGATGTTGCTCGCGCAACGCGCGCGCGGCGGTCGGACAATCTACTTGATGAAACCGGCATTGCCCAGTCGCCTTTTCGATTTATGCCTGATACCCCGCCACGACGGAGTCAAACCGCACCCGCACATCATCGCAACCGACGGCGTCATCAACAATATTGTCGCGAGCGGGCTCGCCAAAGAACAAGGCCTCATTCTCATTGGTGGTCCATCGAGCCACTATCGATGGGATCGCGCGAGTTTACTTCGGCAAATCAAAAAAATAATCGCCGATACGCCGGACAAGGAATGGGTAATCGCGGACTCGAGACGCACCCCGAATACGACTGCTGAGTCGTTAAGGCAGCTGCACAGTGCTAGCGTTACGATCATGCATCACCAGAATTCACCCGCTGGGTGGTTAGAAGATAGGTTCGCTAAATCGAATTGCATTTGGGTGACTGGCGATAGCATGTCGATGCTATTCGAGTCCCTAAGTTGTGGTGCTGGGGTGGGAATACTGGATGTACCGATCAAACGAAAATCGCGGATTACCGATGTAGTTAACGATCTCTTGAGCCGTGGCATGGTCACATCATTCGCCAATTGGAACGGCGGTTTACCATCGTCAAACAATCGCCCGTTTACGGAAGCCGCGCGCTGCGCGTCGCTCATTACATCGCGCTGGAGCAATCGTGATTTCGAGGCTCGGTAGTTGATCGGCGATCATCGATTCGGTTTTTGGCAATGCTGACCGTCATGCAGCTACTGCCGGCGCTGGAGGTAGGTGGCGTGGAACGGGGTACGGTTGAAATTGCCGCAGCGCTGCAACAAGCAGGCCACCACGCGATCGTCGTTTCCGCCGGTGGCCGATTAGTCGAAGAGCTAGTGCGCGTGGGTGCAGAACATATCGAATTGCCGATCGGCCATAAACATGTTTCTACCCTTCGTTACGTGCGACGCTTACGCGATATTTGCCGCGCTAAAAATGTCGACATCGTCCACGCTCGATCGCGCTTACCCGCATGGATTGGCTATCGCGCAATCAAAGGAATGGCAGCGCCGGAGCGGCCGCGCTGGATAACCACGGTGCACGGGCCTTACAGTGTGAATTTCTACAGTCGGATAATGACAAGTGGTGAGCGGGTGATCGCTATTTCTGCCTTTATTCGTGATTACATCTTGCGAAACTATCCAAATGTAGATCGCGACAGGATCAAAGTTATCTCGCGCGGGGTAGATCGCCGCGATTATGTTTATGGGTATTCGCCGGATCCGTCGTGGCTGGCGAAATGGCGATCTCAATATGCGCAATTCGAAAACCGAAAATTACTCGTCTTGCCAGGTCGAATTACGCGCTGGAAAGGGCAGTCCGAGTTTGTCGAAATGGTCGCCGAACTTATCCGTCGGGGACAGCCTGTACACGGAATTATTGCTGGCGGCGCGCCACCACGTCGAAACGATTTTGAACAAGAATTGAAACAACTCGTTGCGACCAACAACATTGTGCAGCACGTGAGTTTTCTCGGCAATCGAGACGATTTGCGCGACATTCTCGCGAGCGCTGAGGTTGCATATTCTATGACGATTGAGCCCGAGGCGTTCGGGCGAACGACGATCGAATCTCTTAGTCTGGGGACCCCGGTGATAGGATACGACCATGGCGGCACCGGAGAAATTTTGCGTGAAGTCCTGCCGCTTGGATTAATCACGCCACGCGACATAACTGCTGCCGCGGATGCGACGTGCCGATTCCTGTCGCAGCCCGTCGTCGTGCCACAGATTCATCGTTTCACACTTGCCCAAATGCAACAGCAAACGATCGATGTCTACGAATCTCTCGCCGAACAATAGTGCTCGAGCATAGCCGCTACTCTCACCGAAGACGCACGCCTAGGCTATTCCCACGACGCATAATCGTAGCCTAAAGCGTTATCCAGAAACGCTTCGCATCGAGAGGTTAAAAAATCTCTATCCTCGATAGTAAACAGCGCCTGCGCGTCAATCTCTAGCGAATTCACTTCTCCAGGCGGACGACCGGGATCTGATCGTTTTGTCATGGCCTCTTTGCTCGCCGAATCAATACCTATATTGATACTTGCATTAGATAAGGGAAGGCCGAGATGGTTTGAAACGGATAGCAGCGTCTCATGTGGATTAGAAAGTAGTTGTTCGTAGTGAATAAAGCGAACTTGCGCTTGGCTCTCTTCCGCGAGCTGGGTCCACGCATTTAAGAACCGAAATGCCCACCACAGGTCGCTATTGAATCGGCGTCCTGAGGGATCGCCGCGCAAATACTCGCTAAAGAGAACTGCGTAGCGTTCACGCCATTTTGTAAAATTCGACACGAGGGAAGCACGAATATCACGGATTAAAATTACGCTTGGTGGCAAATTTAACAATTTCACACCTAACTTATTGCGCAGGAGTAACGGCGGAATTGTGTGGCTGGCGCGTATCTCAGGGAGATTCGAATAATGAATGTCGTCTTTGGGACCGCCAATAATATCGTTAGCGTGATTATACTGCGGACCCGGAATTCCGTAGTGATCGGCCATTGCCGTTGCGAGCATGAACTTCAACCAATGTGTCCCGGATTGATGCATACTCGCGATAATGCCGTCGCACCCACGTAAGCGTACTAAAGCATAGTTGCTAAGCTCGTGGCGCAGGCGATGATAGTGGAAACGGCTCGACTCAAACCCCGACATCGTTAAAAACCTTGTACTCCTTGGTGAGATAGTAACGTGTATCGCGGTCGTCGTCGCAATTAGCCGGCACGTTATAATCGACGCCGAAGATGAACATTCTGATTATAAAGCTCGGGGCATTAGGCGATGTCGTCATGTCAACGCCGTTGGTGACAGCGATCCAGGCTGCCCACCCGCAGGACGACGTCTTCTTGCTCACCTCACCTGCATTCGCATCGATTTTTTCCACCGTCAGTGACCTGCACATCCAAGTGTTTCCCCGCCGAGGACTGCGCAACATGATCGCCGCGGTGCGTTGGATCAGGGCGTTGAAATTCAATCGCATTTACGATCTTCAAGGCAATAATCGTAGCGGATTGTTGTGTGCGTTAGCCGGTTCGCCGGAGTGTGTAGGAAACCATTCCAGATACCCCTACACCCATCACCCAGAAGATTCATGGCGTGGACAAAGTCATATCTTCGATCGTCTTGTTGCCGTACTTGCGAGCGCCGATGTTGGCAATGTTGCTAATCGTCCGCATCTGCCTGCTGGCGTGGGTGAGCGGGATTACGTGGCAAACTGGCTCGTCGAGAACGATTTAGCCGAGCGTCGTTTCGCGCTACTGCATGCCGCGGCGAGTTCCGGCCGGCCGGAAAAATGCTGGCCATATTTTCAAACCTTAGCGGAGCGCTTAAGCGCGCAACGCATCGTTCCAGTTTGGATAGGAGCGGGTGCGGATCGGGCAACTAACGAGCGACTAAGTCGATTGACTGGCGGACCGGATGCGACTGATTGTTTCACTATTGTCGAGCTAGCTGAACTTGGACGCCATGCGCGCTTCGCCGTGACCAACGATTCGGGTCCCATGCATGTACTAGCAGCGTCCGGGATACCGGTGTTCGGTATATTCGGCCCGAGTGATTGGCAACGCAATCACGCGCTTGGGCAGGCCGAATACGCGATAGCAGGAGTAAAATGTCTAGAGTCGTACCGCGGCGCCAGGACGGCGGATTGCCTCGCCGAACTGTCCTGCGACATTGTGTGGCAGCGACTGCGTGCTGCTAAACTTGTCTAAGCTAATAATTCAGTAGCCGCTTTGGCCGGTCATCATCCAACATCGATTGGGCGATCAATGAGGGAATCGTATAATGCCTCATAACGCGCGACAACGACGCCTTCGCTGTAGCGTTCTTTGAATCTACGCTGCGCTCGATCGGCGCGCATTAATGCCGCGCTAAAATCACCGGCAACTTCTCTCAATGCAGCACTTAAGCCCGCCACATCCTCGCGATCAACCAGCAACGCAGTGTTATCGTCGAGCATTTCGAGCGGCCCGTCTGTACGGGTTGCGACGACCGGCACGTTTAGCGCCATCGCCTCTAACACGACAATCCCGAACGGCTCGTCTCGCGACGGCAGCACGAAAATATCCGCTTTAGCTAAGCAATCTTTCACCGCGTTCTGCCAGCCGAGGAACGACACGTGGTCGGCTATTTGTAATTCCCGCGCGTGTTCCACGAGGGCCCCCATCTCGGGGCCGTCTCCGGCAAGAGACAAGTGAATTCTATCCCCCATTCGGTGCACTTCAGCGACTGCCTCGAGCAGCAAGTCAAAACCTTTTTTATGCACTAACCGTCCAACAGCGACGACGTTTAGACGACCCTCGAACGGTTCCATTCGTCGCGGCGATGGGGATATCGATGAGAAGTTTGGAATGTGAGAAATATTCTTT
>CAWLAW010000129.1:0-7357 GCA_963854885.1 Gammaproteobacteria bacterium
AACAAGTGTTTTTGAAAGAGGGTGAGGCAACGCGACGTACCCCATGGCATCAGGATTCTCCTTACTTAGCGCTTGAGGGCACGCAAATTGCGGTCGTGTGGATCAATTTCGATCCGGTCGAACAAGCACAATCTTTAGAATTTGTCCGCGGTTCGCATTTACGGACTTTGTATGACGGTTCTGCATTCGATCCCGACGACGATACAAAACCGATCTACGATATGGATCTACCACGTTTACCCGACATTGAATCGGACCGGAAGAACTACGATATTCTCTCCTGGGCAGTGAACCCCGGCGACGTCGTCGTGTTCCATCCATCCACGCTGCACGGCGGCTCGCCGACGGTCGACGGTATTCGACGGCGAACCTTGTCCTTGCGCTTCTTTGGCGACGACGCGGTCTATGCTGAGCGACCGATGCCGGCACCAGCCCCTCTGGTTGCCGGTTTACACGATAGCTTGAATGCCGGCGATGCTTTTCGCCATCGGGCGTTTCCAAAATTGCGTCCCACCCCGCACGGCTTCGAGAATATTCCCGAATTGACCAACCACGAGCAATCACTAAAAGCGCAAATCCAACGCGGCTAGCTGAGGGTAAACGAGGTCCACTTGCTGAGGCTAGCTAGAAACCGGGAAACGGTTTACAACGGTGTTGTTGGCCAGCTCTCGGATAGCGATGTTGCCATCCATTACACCAATGCATTCCTCACATCGACGGGTTTTGCCTGAGCCTCCGAGCGTCCAGAATTGACCGTTCGATCGGTTAGATTTCTGCAATACTTGCGCATCGGTTCGGGTAAACGAGCATCTACGCATTCACAAACGTAATCATAGAGTCCGACGAGAAGCAATACGTGCATATCGATGTAACCATCGTTCAGTGCCGAGGTCGCGAACTTTTCGTTTGCGGTGTGGTTCATATAGAACGAGCAGCTGCCGAAAAATCCCGTTTTACTGAGTGCATTCACATACGTATCGAGATCAGCTGCTTAAATTTCGTCATCGTCGCAGTCCATTTTTGGGAACACATCCACTGCGCCTAGCCCACCGTTATCATTTCGAACGTTCGCAGTAATTGCAGGTTTGCCTCGATCCTCGGGGCTCCGTTTTCGGAATAGCGTCACATTACTCTGCTGCGCGCAAAGTACGTCGTGGAATTACTCCCAAGGTGCCAGATGCGTTGGCCGTTAAGGCGATTTTTTAGGCGACCCGTTCGCATAAGCCTACTATTTGACGATGTTTTACATGAACTCTATAGGGTCGCTGATGCGATTTCGCGTTGTCTAGTCTATAGATATGTATTCGCCAACCTTAAGAGGCGTTTGGAACGGGATGGTAGTGGGGTCTTTGACGATGAACGAAGCATTGAAAGCGCACGAACCTAGCGCGCCGAATCTCGGCACACTTGACCGTGCCCAGCTGACGGTCGCAGAAGCTGCGCGACGCGTGAAATTGTCTCGTTCGAAAATTTATCGGGATATATCACGCGGTAATCTCGGCACGAATAGGTCAGACACAGGAAAAATCACACTTGATGTCGCCGTGCTGGAGCGGGCTTATGGGAGCGCCGACGACCCTCAAGATTGCTCCACGGCCGCAACGCACAGCCTTCCGTTATATGGTCCCGCGATCGCTGCACACGAAGTCGGATGCGAATCGTTAGAACAATTCGCCGCGGGCGAGAAATCGACAATCAGTTGCAACACGCAACAGCACGACTTCCTGCCGCACACGTTCGAAGCGCAAGGCTCACAAGACCAATCTATCGTTGCGCAGAACACCAATGCGGAGCTGCGAGACCGTGATGAACAAATCGTGTTGCTCACGACTGAGCTACAAGATTTGGAATTGAAATCCGCAGAGCAGATTGCGCAATTACAGGAACAACTCAATGCGAGCGAAGCGCACGCCTTAGAATTAGGACAACAGATCGTGAATTTTTCAGGTGAAGCATCGGAACTCGGCGGTGCGGAAGTAGGGCGTTCTACCCCATCTCGATTAAAACATGGATTGCGCTCACGGCCCCCGAAGATCGATAGATTCGCCGACGGCCTACTAAAATCAGTTGCGATCGGCTCGTTAATACTGGCCTTGACAGTAATAGTGACGGTGCTGGTATTTTCGACTCGCCTGGGGCTGCATTAAGCTCGCGAGATTATTGATTGAAGCGGCAGCGGTCGGTGTAGAGAGATATTCATAGATATTCGGTGCGAATAAATCTCCTGGGATCACGGCGTGTGAGAAACCGCAACGACTTAGATTTCAATTGTGCATGATCAATTAATACCCGACGTTTTGATGCGTTGCACAATCGCTAGGACGCACGCTTTCCTTTTGGAGCGGTTAGATGCCGACCCGATTTCGTCACAAACTAGTGGTTGTTTTTGCGTCCTAACGGTCGAATAATGGCTCCACCCACTTGGAGGACCCGCTATGGAAAATACCAACGAAGAATTTGAAATATTAGGACTAAATCACGTTGCTCTGGTGTGCAGCGACATGCCACGGACGATCGATTTCTACACGAATGTGTTAGGTCTGAAACTAACAAAATCTTTCGATTTGCCGGGAGGACTCGGCCAGCATTTTTTCTTTAGTATGGGCGGCCGTGAATGCTTGGCTTTTTTCTGGTTTACGGAAGCCGAGAAACGCGTGCCCGGCGTTTCCAATCCCCGTTCAAATATCGATCCCGCTTTGGTTTTTGCCGATCCGACCGCCATTACGTCGTCACACGGTTCGATGAATCATTTCGCATTCAATGTGCCGGCGGATAAGATCGACGGTTACCGACAAAAACTTATCGATAAGGGCGTCGACGTGAGCCCTATCATGCACCATGATAATTCCGAAATGCAGGCGTCCGATGACGTGCACAAGGGCACGTGGGTGAGTTCGATTTATTTTACGGATCCTGATGGGATCTTGCTCGAGTTCGCTGCGTGGCAGCGAGAGTTCAGCGATGATTTAGGCGACGTATCGGATACCCTTGGTGCTACCCCTGAAGATGTGCCGAAGTACCGTAAAATTTCTCGCGATTTCTCGGAAAAAATGAAAGAACTAGAAACCGCATAAGCGACGGCACGACTCAATATTCCGATCGGCGGCTAGGGCGACTAATCATTCGTCCTAGCCACTGTAGTCGGATCGGGCAATCGCATCGATTTTTCTGCACGACCAACGGCCATCCGAAAATCCAGGGCGTTCGGGCTAAGGCTTGACCCTCGGCGCGAACTTTATTTGACTAACGGAAGCTACCTTAAGCCGCTTAATCGCGGGCCTGCCATTTATATTGCTGGCACCTAATTATAGCTTTGGAAGCTTTTCAATGATTCGAGCGAATGCGTCCCATACACGTCGATTGCGCTTGCGGCATGCTGTGCTCGCTTGTGTCATTGTGCTGGCCGCTTGCGCAAGTGAACCCATCCACGCACCGGGCAAGCCTTGGCATCACTTAAGCAACGGCGAGTATCGCAATCCAGAAGGTAGCGCCAAAAGTTCCGCCACGTTCGGTGATATGGTCACATTCTTTTTCCGGCGTATGCGCGATAAACCGCCGGTGATTCCGGCTGGACATGTTGTCGCACAAGTGCAGGCTCAATCTGATTTTCAAAAATTGGCGGGGCAAGATACAGTCACCTGGCTTGGACACGCATCATTTTTGCTGCGACTCAATGGTAAGACGGTATTAACCGATCCGTATCTTACCGAGCGCGCAGGGCGTCTTGGTCTGGGTCCATTGCGCTACGTTGCTCCTGGTATACCGCTCAATGCCCTCCCGCCGATCGATATTATTCTTGTCAGTCACAATCACTATGATCATTTGGACGAGAATACGATCGAGGCGCTACCGGGCAAAGATCGCACCGACGTTGTCGTGCCGCTTGGACTCGGGGCATTTTTCAAACAACGCGGCTACGCTAACGTTCACGAGCGCGACTGGTTTGAAAGTGTGTCGTTAGATGGGATAGAAATTGAGGTGCTTCCCGCCATTCATTTTTCCAGACGCGGTCCTTTTGATCGCAACCGCACGCTATGGAGCGGCTTCGCTATTCGCTCGAACGCCAAGACGATATTCCATTCAGGAGACACGGCCTACGGACCAGTCTTCAAGGAGATCGGCGAGCGCGCGGGTCCATTCGATCTCGCGTTGGTCGCGATTGGCGCCTATCTGCCGGCTAGTATCATGGAAACCGTGCACATCACGCCAGAACAAGCCGTGAGCGTGATCGATGATGTCAATGCAACATCGGCCGTCGGTATGCACTGGGGTACGGTGCGTTTAACCGATGAAGATCCGTTCGAGCCGTCCAAACGATTCTTGGATGCCGCGGGCGCGGCAAATTGGGCGCCGAATCGAGCGCGAATCATGAAAATCGGAGAAACCGTATTGCTGTCAGAATTTGTTTCACGGCAACAATAGTTCGTGCTAGATCGATGAGTCGAACGGTGACCTTAACAATTTTTTAACCCGCCGAATATCTTCTGTAGGTCTGGGAGGATAAATCGAAATCCGAAAACAAGATCCTCAATCGAACGTATTTCACTCGGAAACCAGACACTGTAAACGCCCCATCGATCACCGTTGCGCCCGAGGATTTCTTGCGTGGTCCCCACACCGGTTTGCCATAGCAAGTCCGCGCGGTCCCCATCGGGACCAACGATATAAGCATCGCCACTCGACTCGAACTGATCACTAAAAAATGGGTTCATCGCGCCGAAATACCAGCCCTCGCAGTGCGTCGCCGTAATCACGGGATAGCCGTGGTATATGATGACGTCGTCGGTTCCTGGTATGCAGCGACGATCGTCGAGCCGCGGCGAATCGCTAATTTCCATGGTAAATTGTCAGCGTGAATTCGGACATCGTGCAATCCATTGGCCAGGCAGAAAGTTATCGATCTCGAAAAGCGGGGATCACGTGCTTCGCAAACAGTTCGTTTGATCGCGAACTCTTCTGCGGATCGATTCCGGCAAAGTGCGTAGAGCTAATGAAATCTGTGCAGGTGAACTCGTTACAAAAAGCATCGAGTTTCTCCGCCACCTGATCCGGCGTTCCCGCCATGATTGCACCATCGGCGAGTACAGAGTTTCTAATGTCTTCTGGTCGCTTGAAAGGAAGTGGCAAGTCGTCGCCTTCAACGTCGGCGGCCTCACCCAGCACGCGTTCGTAATAGCCAAAAACATGGGCTAAATGTTCTTGAATTTCTTCCCACGCCTGATCTTCAGAATCAGCGCAGTAAACCATGCGCAGTTGTGCAATCTTAAAATTCGATGGGTCGTGGCCGAGTTCTTTTAACGTGTCGAGATACAGAGGCGCTGGATCCGGACCCAGAGTCGTCATCAAATTGGCCCCAAATTCGGCCGCTCGACGGATCGCTTTCGGGCCGCGTGCACCAATCCATAGTGGCGGATGCGGTTGTTGCACTGGTTTTGGGGTTAAGGTCAACTCGGTGGTTTGCGTAAATCGTCCGTCGAACGTCACTTTCTCTTCGGTGAAAAGCCTTTTCATTAATTCGATGCTTTCGACGAATCGCGGCGCTCGTTCTGCGCGGTCGATACGAAATGCATTGAACTCATCATGGGTATACCCCATGCCCACGCCGATATCGAAGCGGCCATCTGAAACGATGTCTGCAAGTGTTATGTCTTCCGCGGCCCTCACTGGATGAATAAATGGTAAGAGCAAAATGAACGTGCCAATACGGATGCGAGTCGTGATCGCCCCGACGGCGGCGGCCATCGAAAGCGATGCCGGATTGTAAGCGTCTTCAGTAAAATGATGCTCGGTCAACCAAATGTTGTCGTATCCGAGCGCCTCGGCTTCGACCATTTGATCGAGCATTGCGCGGTAAAATTTTGCTGGCGGAATATGCCAACGTTGCGGGTTACGAAAGTCATACATAATGCCGAATCGCATAGCTCATCTCCCCGAGCGGATTTGGGCTTGTCGCCCCTATTGGCTGAATAAAATTAGCGTCGCAGCGAATTGTTAGTCTCGCGCTGGATAATATAACCTTAGCGGTTGCTTGATTCTATTGTCACGCATTCGTTTGGCTAGGTTTTTCTTAAACTAGGTTAGATCAGATTTCTCAAATTGTTTTGGGCAGAAAATTACTCCACGATTGGTGTAACGCCCGATAGTACTTGTTGGAACACGTCAGCATCGACATTGCCGCCGCTGAGAATCAATCCAACGGATTTTCCGGCCAGGGTCCCACCTTCCTGTAATAGTGCCGCCAGTGATGCGGCTCCGGCACCTTCCGCAACATTATGTGTGTCGCTAAAATAAAGTCGCATCGCATTGGCCACTTCGTCATCGCTTACCGCAACGATACGATCCACCCCGCGTGAGTATATGTCGAACGCTTCTTGGACCGGCACTCTAACCGCCATACCGTCCGCAAACGTCTTAGCGGAGGGAGTCTCAACCAGGGCACCGGCCTCGAGTGATAATTTCGCATTGGCCGCTAGTGTCGACACGACCCCAACAATTTTCGTTGTAAGACCTAGCGCGTCGCGAACCTCAATGATGCCGCAAATCCCCGAGCCGCAGCCAATCGGTGCGTAAACTGTATCTAACTCAGGAGCCGCGCTAAACAGCTCGTAGGCGTAGCTCGAGACACCACGGATAATCTCACGATGAAACGGTGGCACGCTAAACAGATTCTCTGCGGCGGCTATTCGCCCAGCCTCCTGCCGTGCCTCGTCGAAGTCTTCCCCATGCTCAATGACTTCTGCGCCAAAAGATATCATCGCCGCATTTTTTTCTAGCGAATTACCAAGCGGCACGACAATCTTAGCCCGCAACCCAGCCGCGGCTGCGGCGCGAGCCTGGCTTTGGCCGTGGTTGCCGCGAGTCGCCGTGACGATGCCCGCGACATCCGGGTGGTCGCGTTTCAACCAATCGACAAACGTGATGCCGCCGCGGATCTTAAATGCGCCGGTCGGGGTGTGGTTCTCGTGCTTTACCCACACGGTTGAATTAGCTTTGGCGCATATTTGCGGCCAGATGTATTGTGGCGTCGCTGGGATGGAAGCGTGGACGAGCTCTGCTGCTTGTTTGATTTCGTTGAGAGTGAATAAGGACATGTTCGATATCCTTACTGTTCCGCTAGTGTCTTAAGATTCTTGAGGCCATGCTCGAAATCACTTCCAACCAATGTGTCCATGTCAACGAAGAGGCTAAATATTTTCGACGTAAACGGCATTGGCCCGCGCATGGACCACGTCGTATTCGTGAAATCGTCGTCCTCTTCGAGCGTGAATAGCACGGTGTTCTGCATTTGCACGGGTTGCAAAAATTCAAGTTTCAATGCAACGCTGGACGGTGGCGACATATCGGTAATCTCTATTCG
>CAWLAW010000130.1:0-7339 GCA_963854885.1 Gammaproteobacteria bacterium
TACTGTCTATTTTGCCTTGCATGCGGCGCATGCCGGTGAGCCAACGTTCAAGATCGTTGGTTTTTCGTTCCATCCAAGTTTGCGCGATTGGATCGGTCAATATTAGAAACTGTTCCGCATTAACCGCATCCACGACTTGCTGAGCAACTTCCTCAGGTTCCTTGATGGGTCCTGCTGCGATGCTTGCGAATGCAGAATCGGCATTATTCAACATCGGCGTATTCACCCCAAGCGGCGGCAGCAGCGATACGCGGATTCCTTTGTCGTGATAGGTCACGGACAACCATTCCGCGAGTCCAACAACGGAGTGCTTGGTCGCTGCGTACGGTAGGTTGCCGTGGGACGTTAAAATCCCGGCCATCGAGGCAGTGTGGATTAGATAACCCGCGCCGCGTTCCAGCATTGATGGGAGCACCGCTCTTACCGCGAACACATGTGCCATGACGTTCACTTGCCATTGATTGTTCCAAACCTCGATTGGAGTTTCGAGGGGGCCGGCACCCGTTGCAATGCCTGCATTACTAAAGAACACATCGACCTGCCCGAGCTCGTCCTCGGTACGTTTAACCAGTTCGTTGATGGCTTGTTCGTTAGAAATATCGCAAGCGACGGCGAGTCCACCGAACTCGCTTGCGACTTTTTTCGCGCCATCTGCATTTACGTCAACCACCACAACCTTGGCACCGGCAGCGGCAAATGCACGGCAGGTCGCCGCACCGATGCCGCTCGCGCCACCGGTAATGATAGATACTTTATCATTCAGATTCATGGAATTTCCTCTTCAAGTGGGCCAATCGTTGCGGTTCGCCGAAGTTCTTGGCAACCGATGCTAGCGTACTTTAGCATCCCGTAATGATTGAATATCGAGGCGCTTTGGCCGATTAGATCGCGCTTCGAAGGTAACGAAATATCGACCGGTTCGCATCAAGCGTCAATACAGTCAGTGCCGGCGATCGTTTCTGCTACATTTTCCCTGTGCGCATAGCTCTACAAATAAAATCCAGCTCTTGCCTATGCTGGTTACTCGGCCTGCTACTGTCCGCCGCCGCTTACAGCGATTTGCTCGTGCAAGAAGCGCATAGCCAGCGTCAGCAGATCCCTGTGTTCGATGCATCTAGCAATGCCATTATTACCCTGCAACATGAATCTTTCGCAGCAGGTAAGCGACTGAGCGCAGTGCTTGTACAGCGCGCAGCTGCGCTTTCCACTGTACTCGACGAACGCGAAGTAACCGATTGTAAACCCAACACCAACGGCCATTTGGAATTTGGTTTTTTAACCGCAGCAGTCGCTCGCGAAGCGCGTCAATCGCTCGCGCTAAGCGACAAGAACGTCGCCGGCGTTCATGTGCTATTCGTCCAAGGCGATCTCGCCGACGGCGAGGCAGATCTATGAGAATCACACAGCCTTAATGGGCAACACTGGCAACCGCCACGTCGTTTAACAATGAGTTCTTTGAGTAACGATTTTTACCCGCAAATGCTGCGCGGGGAGGATGGTGTTTTACGCGCATTATGGATTTCGAATCGACGCGGCCTGGGCTGGGAGTTATGGACGAGCCGCCGTCACGAATCGAATGCGACCTGGCAATCTGCGACGAGAGTTCCGCTTGAGCAATTCGCCGCTGATCAGAAAAATAGCAACCACTTGGCGACTGAATTATTGCACTATGGCGTAACGCAAGATCGTCGCGGTCGCTGGATCGTTGCAGTGGTACGTGAGCAAGGGCGAGAATGGATCGCGGCCGCGCAACTACGAGCAATTGATCGCGAATATTGGCGCATTATCTGCACCCGATCGTCTAGAGCCTGTGAAGCGCTTAGTTGGTACTGCGATTGAGGAACAAGCACGCTACTTTTCGTCGCTAGATCAGTCAAAGAAATTAAGCTTCAATGCCCGCGACAAGCTTGTTCAAAGTTCGCACGCGAAACTCGTCAATGCTTACAACTTACTGATGGCACAATATCCGCAGGAATCAGCGCACAACAACAAAGCGTTTTTCGATCATTTGTGCGCCCTAGATTTTATTTGACCCGACGATGGAATTACGATGGTTGGCTCCATAGACAAGTAACTTATCGATAGGCGTTGGACGAAAGACCGTGTTACATAGATTCGCCGGCGTGCGAGTCGGCAGCGCATAGCAGGGCTTAAGCGACAGGACCGAACAGGATCGTGAATTGCGGCGTTAGCGCTGTGTTGAAAGCGCAAAGACCAAGGCGGCACAACCACCATTGGCGACTTAGTTGTTGAAGTAGCCTTTCGTTTCTTCGCCGCTGACTTCGTCAACGGTCATCCCTGCTTCGGCGGCCGAAGCGGCAGTATCCATTTCCCGACGCAATGATATCTCCAATCCTTTAGCCACGTCGGCCTCAAGCTCTTTATTGGAAAACTTCGGCACAACAACCGGAAAGCTACCGAGTGCGAGCAAGCTATCGTCTAGCAAGACCATCGGCACGCCCTTACTAAGCTTGAGAATTTTCAGAAATACCGAATAGTACGTCCCGATTAATCCGTATTTGTCGTCCCGCTGGACTTGGTCGGGTAACCTGTCCTTGGGCAAGGACAGTATATTGTTTCTGATCCGATAATCTGTGTCGCTAAGCGCTAAGCCGTCAAACCACGACCCGTAGAACGTCATGCTGTTTTTCCAGTTGATGCCTAGTTTCGGATCTGGCATTCCGACCCGCCCGATGATTCTTGGTTTTGGATCATCAACTACGGCGATTTTCTCAAGCGACAATTGGCCGTTCGCCGACCGCAGCCGATTAACCGTGATAGCGTCAGTTTTCTTTAACGCGATCAAGGTCCGCTTAAGGCCGATAATGGATAGTGCTTTGGCGATGTTTACACGAGAATTTGCGGGCATTAGCTTAGTCTCTGTCGGACATCTTGCGCGAGTTATTGGTCCTTCCATGGGTTGCGCACTAGCCACGATCATCCGTAAACACCACAAGCGGCGAATTACGATTGCAACAATAGCCTAGTTTCGCGATCGATTCTGTTAATTTCTGTTTCGACAGCCCCAGTAAATTTTGAAGGCCTGACGATTAAGCGATTAATCCGTCGGGGTAATCTGGGAATTGCTGAATATCGCGTGGCAGTTCCAACCAAGGTTGTGCACTAGAACACCATAAGCTAAACGTCGGACGTATCCGCGATTTATCGTCAACCGTGCCGCCCATCATCGAGCGTATCTCAGGATAACGATCGAGTGTGATCATCACGGCCGATCCGCAACTGAGACAGAAATGTCGGCTTAAATTCGATCCCGAATCATCTGCAGCGGTATAAACCCCGAGCTCGCCGCTCTCGAATGTGACCGACTCACGCGAATAAACGATGGCAATCAGAAACGACGAACCGGATTGCCGTTGGCAACGCTCGCACTGACACAATCCCATACTGTCAGGTTCTCCACTACATCGGTATCGCACTGCCCCGCAGAGGCATCCCCCAGTTAAATCATCGATCACATGAACCTCCCGAGTTTTGGCGACCCAGTCGCCTAGCTTACCGCGAAAAAGCGCAGCCTCACACGCGCAGTAGCCGAGGTGCACGTGCTGACACGTAACGAGTGCAAATGCGATAATCACTTCACGCTTAAGCGAGGCAAGATTTTTCATGCGAGAAGACGTTGAATTCGACGCCAACGAAACACGACTACGCGGTTGGTTTTATGCGCCGCCAGAACGGAGTGGACCGTATGCGACGGTTATTTTAGCGCATGGATTTTCGGCATTGAAAGAGATGGGGCTCGACCGTTATGCCGAACGATTTTCACAAGCGGGTCTAGCGTGCTTGGTCTACGACAATCGAAATCTCGGCGCCAGCGACGGCGAGCCGCGCGGCGAAATCGACCCGGTCGCACAAATGCGTGACTATCGACACGCCGTAACTTATGCGAGTACGCGAGCAGACGTTGACCCCGAGCGGATTGGGATCTGGGGAACCAGCTATACCGGCGGACTGGTTCTCATTGCCTCTGCGACGGACCGCCGGGTGCGGTGCGTCGTGTCGCAAGTCCCCTATATCCACGGAATCGAGACAAGTCGCCGCACGAATACCCCAGAGGCAATTCAGGAGCGTCTCAATCTCATCGACGCGGAGCGCGAGTCGTTACTCGCCGGCAACCCGCCCCAGAGGATCCCGATTTGCGCATACGATCCGACTCAAGCGGATAGTACGCCAGGAAATCGAACCTACGCATTCTTCCACGCCTTCGATAACAACAGCGATTTCCATTGGCCGAACGAGTTCACCGTTCGATCGCTCGAGCTTCGGTTGGAGTATGACGCCTTATCTTTTGCCCAGCTCGTTAGCCCAACTCCGTTGCTCATGATCGTCGCAGGCGACGACGAAATTACTCCAACGGATCTTGCGGTAAGTGCTTACGATCGCGCGTTGGAACCGAAAAATTTGCACGTGATCCCGGGCGACCACTATCGACCCTATCTAGAAGCTTTTGACGAATCGAGTCGGATCGCCTGCGATTGGTTTGTGACGCATTTGGGTGTGACGTAAGTCATTCCTGCAGCCCATAAAATCGCATCGCATTGCCGCCCATCACTAACTGTTGATCCGCTTCTGGCAAACCAGCCAGATGCTTGCGCATATCTGCCACAACCCCCATCGCGGCGTCGATGTGCGGGTAGTCTGAAGCCCAAACGAAGTATTCCGCGCCCACGTGTTGCACGATCTGCGCCGTCATCGATTCATCTGGATCAGCTGAAACAAGGCATTGGCGCCGAAAGTAGTCGCTCGGTTTCATCTTTAGACGGGTGACGGTTTGAATCACTTCATATTTATGGTCGAGTCGATCAAGCCATGACGAGATCCAGTTCGCACCAGTTTCAAGGACCGCAAGCTTGAGTCTTGGGAAACGTTCCAAAACACCGGCCGACATGAGTTCCGTAAATGCGCCCATTACATCGATTGCCAGGAACGCAAAATTCAGTAGACCAAAGCTGATCCCGCCGCCGTTATGCGGGTCGACGTAGCTCGTCGTCGCTTGGTCGCGAACCACAACGTGAAACGCCAACGGTAAGTCGCGCTCCTGGGCGGCAGCCCAAAATGGATCAAAAACAGGGTCGTCGAAGCGTTTATGCGCGCGCGCAAAGAGATCCGGAGAGATGTAAATCCCGCGGCAACCTGCCGCATGCGCGCGCGAGAGTTCTTGTAAGGCTAGATCGACATCGAGCAGATTGATGTGTGCAACTGGCACCAAACGCCCCGGATCGGCACTACAAAAGTCAACCAACCAGCGGTTATAGGCTTGCGTGTAAGCGTGAGCTAAGCGCGGATCGTCAACATGGCCTTCCCAGCAAATACCAATGGTTGGATATAACAACGCAATGTCGATGCCTTCTTCGTCCATAACCTGCAGGCGGGCAGCGCCATCGTAACCACCCGGCGGACACCCGTCTTCGTAGGAATAACGACCTGGGCGAAGAATTTCGTTGGGATCCATATGCACGCCGCCCAAAGTCGCGAGACGATTGCGTGTCACCTCCAGCGGTTTGCCGTCAAACAGCAAAACTTCGTCGCCATCTTGATCGTGCTCGATACGGATCGCGCGATCACGAAACTCGTTGGGTAAATATTTTATCCACGTATCACGCGGCTCAAGAACATGGCCGTCGGCATCGACTGTTGGGGTCGAGGCGTTATTTGGCATGGTAATTCTCCGTTATCATTATTTAAGCTTGCGTTACCCAGCCGCGACGGTGCCCGGGCAACTGCAGTTCTTTAGCGTATTTCTTTTGCATCGCTTGCGCGCCACTTGGAATGTGACCACTAGGAAATAAATCCTCGGTGCTAGAACTCGCCCCAAGCGCTTCTTTAGCCACGGTAATTTGATGAACTTCGGACGGCCCGTCGGCCAGGCCTAATGCGTAGCCCCATAGCAACCATTCTCCGAACGGCATTTCGTTCGAGATCCCCAGGGCGCCGTGTAAATGAATGGCACGGCTCGCGGCGCTCACCATTACGCGTTCGCTTAGTACTTTCGCCGCCGCAATGTCTTGGCGCACGACTTTGTAGTCGTTGTATTTGTCTATTTTCCATGCCGTTTGCAACACGAGTAGGCGAAATTGCTCGATCTCCATCCAAAGATCCGCAACTTCCGCTTGCACCAGTTGTTTTCTCGCCAACACATCGCCCTGCGTGGTGCGGCTTTGCACTCTTTCGCAAATTGCCTCGAACGCCCGTTTGGCTAATCCAACCGTGCGCATTGCGTGATGAACTCGACCGCCGCCGAGCCGAGTCTGCGCGATTTTGAAGGCATCCCCCGCATTGCCGAGTAGATCATTGTCGGTCAAACGGACATCGTTAAAGCGTAAATAGGCGTGCGCACCGTGCGCGGGTTCTTCAAACGCCATGCCGGAATTTCTGACGAACTCGACCCCTTCGGTTCTCGTCGGGATCAAGAACATGGACGCGCCCCGATAAATCGTCACATCGGGATCGGTGACGACCATGACGATAAGAAATTCTGCCCAGCGCGCATTAGAAGCGAACCATTTCTCACCACTAAGCCTCCATTCATCGTTTGAGCGTGTTGCCTTACAAGTAAATACTTTCGGATCAGCGCCGCCCTGCGGTTCTGTCATCGAAAAACATGACACGATCTCGCCGTCCAACAGCGGTCTTAAAAACTCATCTTTTTGCGCCTGATTACCGAAATGCGCGAGAATTTCAGCGTTGCCAGTATCGGGCGCAGCTGTGCCGAAAACAGTTGGCGCAAAGAAAGATCGGCCGAGCAGTTCGTTCATTAGCGCAAGCTTCAGTTGTCCCCAGCCACCACCACCAAGGGACGGCGGTAAATGACACGCCCAGAGTCCCGCTTCCCTAACCTGGTTCTTCAAAGGCGCAAGTATTGCCATCAATGCTGCGTTGTTGACGTTGTATGTTTCGTCCTTCGGAAATAGATAATCGAGAGGCTCGATTTCTTCGCGGATAAACGCTGCCATCCAATCTAACTTCTCTTGGAACTCAGGGTCGGTTTCAAAACTCCACATCAGGTTTCGCTCAATAGTAAATTCAGTTCGAAGTATCGCACGTTCAATGTGTCGTTTTCTGAGGCGCACTAAGGCGCAACAGCGAATTGCGCGCGGCTGTCGCTAGAGAGGAATGACGTTTAAGTTTGGAGCCGTCGAATAATGCGCGATGACAATGGCACTTTAAACTTGCGCGTCCACGATATCGTAGACCACCTGATATTCATCGAACGTACTTTGTGGATCGCGATACATCGCCGACAACATGGGATCGATGCGGCGCGCTTGCTCGTATAAGCGACGTAACTTCGCCACAGCATGCAAATCAAGCTCAATGCGCA
>CAWLAW010000131.1:0-7330 GCA_963854885.1 Gammaproteobacteria bacterium
TTCTTGCTCTGCCGCCGCCGGGCCCAGCGAAATTTCACGTTTTACAATTCGCAACGAATTGCTCGCGACTTTCGTAAAAAAATTCAAACGGCCGTCGGTCGCAGGCCCGATGTCATCAAGTAAAAATTTCGCGACACTGTCGAGAAGCTCGTTTGTCGGCGGTAAATTATCATCACAATAATCAACTTGGACGTCGACTAAGTCGACGGGCCCGGGTATCAGCAAATTAACACAATCGACCTGGCATTCTGACGATCGTCGGCTTATCGCCGGACGTTCGACGCTGCGGTCTGGACCATCACGATATTGCTGCCCCATGCGTAAACAACCGATCGCCCACCAGAACGAACCAAAGACTTCCCAATACTTTAGATTCGCGCGATCAATCTTTATACCGGATTCTGCTTCGTACCCTGCAATAAGATCGGGGTAGTGCCCAAAACCGCCAACCGGTAAATCGCTTCGTCCGAAGCGCCAAGAGTTCGTGCACAGCCAGCCCAGATCGCGCATTGGGTCGCCAATGTGTGCTATCTCCCAGTCTAGGACGCCGATAACACCGGACTTATCGATCATCAAATTGCCATTACGGAAATCGTTATGCACGAGGCAGCTACGAGTTTGAGTTGGGCAATTGGCTTCTAGCCATCGACCTGCGTAATCGATCATGGGTTGGGGCGTATCGAGCTCTCGATATCGCTCCCACGTATTGGCGACGAGATCCTGTGGCGTCGTGCTGAGTAACCGCTGATCGAGTTCAACCTCTGTTAAGTCGATAGCATGGATCTTCGCTAGGATCTGCCCGCACTGTTTCGCAAGGGTCGGGCGGATGTCGTCGAATTCGCTAGCGTGGACGATTTTGTGGCCGAGTGTCTCTCCGCTCAGCCAACTCATAATGAAACCATCGCCGAGGCCATCTTGTCGGGATAAAACATGGTGTATTTCGGGTGCGGGAATCCCGGCATCCCGTGCGATCTGAAAAAGCCGTGCTTCGGTTGGTAAGCCAACGCAAATCGCTTCTTGCTGATTCGCGTTGCCGCCGGCGGCGCGTCGCATTGCAAGCAAGCGCTCGATTCCATCGGACGTTTTTATCGCGATCCGATAGGTTTCTTGGTTAGCCCCTCCGGAGAGCCGATCACAGGAAATCAAATCTACGAAATCGTCGATGCTTTTAGAGAGAACTTTACGCAGCGCGCTCGTGAGGTCCTCTAAACGCTGCTCGGATGATATTTCTGAGGAATCTTTCAATCCTCCGAAACCCCTTTCGGCGCTTGCTGCTTCATAAAACCAAACATGTAACCGGCGATGCGCCGCATTTGAATTTCTTCCGCGCCCTCAGTGATTCGGTAGCGGCGGTGGTGTCTATATATATGCTCGAATGGTTTATGCCGTGAATATCCGAGTCCGCCGTGGACTTGCATTGCGCGGTCGGCCGCCTCACAGCACAAGCGATTCGACCAGTAATTGCACATCGATACCTTGTCGGAAACGGCAAACGCACCCAAAGTGTCCATTTGCCAGGCAGTTTTGTGCACTAAGGCGCGGATCATTTCGCACTGGGTCTGCAATTCGACGAGCGGAAACTGAATTGCTTGGTTAGTCGCCAATGGTTTACCAAACGGTGAACGCTCTTGTGCGTAGGTAACGGATTCGTTGATGCAGTATTGAGCTGCGCCAAGACTCGCCGCCGCTTGGCGAATACGGTTTTCGTTGAAGAAGTGCTGCACGACCTGCAAGCCGCGACCTTCTTCGCCCAATATCGTTTCCCCGGTAACGCGGACGTCTTTTAGCGACACCCGTCCGTGGTCGGTCGGCATGTTGAACGTCCACAACATTTCTTCTACTTTAAAACCATCGGCATTTGAGGGTACGAGAAACGCCGTAATGCCCGCACCGTCGCCTGCGTTGCCGCTGGTCCTTGCGAAAATAAGATCATGGGTCGCTTTGTGGATCCCGGTGTTCCAGGTTTTTTCTCCGTTAATCACCCATTCGTCGCCGTCGCGACGAGCGCTTGTTTCCATATGCGTCGCATCGGATCCATGTTCCGGCTCAGTGATACCAAACGCAAAACCTTGGGTGCCGTTTGCCAGCGAATCTATCCATTCTTCTTTTTGCACCTGGCTACCGTAATGCAACATGAGAAGCAGGCTGATGTTATTGCCGACAATAGAATGTTCATTTTGGAGGTCGTTGTGCAAGCCCAATCCGCGCGTCGCGAAGTGCTCGCGAATGACGGCCATACCTAGATTCGTTCCGTCTTGACCACCATAGGCCTTCGGCGCTGGATAGCGATAATGTCCTGCGGCATCGGCACGCCGTACGGCCTCGGCGAGCAATTCCTCCCACTCTTCGCTCGGGAGTCCGCCGCGATCCCAATTCGTACGCGAATCTTCGCGTCGATGATCGAAAAAACGAATGTTGTCGTCTTGCGCTTCTAAAGGTTTAATTTCTCGCTCGATAAAATCGTCGAGTTCGACCAGGTAGGCGCTGAGTTCGGGGGGGAGATCGAAATTCATGTTGGACCCGTAGGATTGATGTAGTGATCTGATACTCTACATCAAACTTATCAGCGAGCCATATGCCTCTAGGAACTATGCGAGGAGTTAACGTCCGAATGGATCATCTCGCGGATCGTGATTTAGGTCGCGTTAGATCTCCGCTCGAGGTCTAACGGATACCGCTCGAACTAGTGGATTGAGTCGCTCGCATCGGGGTCGTCGTAACGATCGTGGTGACGTACCCATTGCATCGAATAGGGCAGGGCGTCTTCATCGCGACCTTTCGGCATGATGTCGAGCAGGTGATAGGCCGTGATAAACATATCTAATCCGCGACCGTAGGATGAGTAGGTGTGGTACCCCTTCCCGTCTTCTAGAATAAAGGCGCTAATTCCCGGCGCTTCTTCCATCGGAAAACTCGATGATTCGCGAAAGTTGTAAGAGCCTGTCCCTTGCGCACGCTGTTGCTCGGTAAACGACACGTTGAAATCGCTGTTGAAGTCCGAATTCTCAGACGACACCCATTTAAAACTCCAACCCATGCGTTTTTTGAATGCTTCAAGTTTCGCGAGCGGTGCGATTGACGCGGTAACCATAGTCACATCACGGTTCGCCAAATGACTAACGGCTCCACTATAGCTGTCCGCTAGCAGCGAACAGCTTTTGCAACGCTGTTCCCAATCACGGCCAAACATAAAATGATAGACGAGTAATTGTCCACGCCCGTCAAATAAATCGGCCAAAGATTCCGTCCCATTTGGCCCAGTAAAGCGATAGTCTTTATCGACCAGAGTCCACGGCAATTCGCGCCGCGACCGGGACAACGCGTCACGCGCGCGAGTAAATTCTTTCTCTTTCGCTAGGTGTTCACGGCGTACTGATAACCATTGTTCTTTAGAGACGACTTTTCGATCTGCCATTGTTTTCTCCCAGGAGGCGTATAAGCCTCGATTCGCGCAGATTGCGCGGGGCTCTATTGTTGGAAGTCACTTAGTGCTAAGCGTAGCGATCGAAAATTACAAAAACAACACTGAAGTGCTTCTTAGGCCTCGGAGTATGCAGTTCCGCTACATGTCAGTAACATTCAGTGGCAACCGTTTACAACGGAATTCGCATTTGTAGCCGTTGCATCACGTCACGCCAACCGTTCTCCGCCTCTCGTCCGGTGTCTTTAAACACCTGATCCAATAATTCCATTTGGGTCCCGGTCAGTCGTTGCTCCAGTTTACGACCGCTGGCGGTGAGGCGTAGTTCTTTGCGGCGGCGATTGTCTTTCGACGCCGCATTCGATATCAGACCGATGCCAACAAGTTGGCGAAGCGGGGCGTTTAGCGCTTGTTTAGATACAGCCATTAAATCTAGTCAGTCCGTTACTGACATACCGTCGTAGCGGCCGACGAAATAGAGAATTCGGTGATGTACCCGATTAAGCCCACGTTGCTCTAAGGTTCGGTCCAAGCGCAGTCGTTAGTTCGGCCTTAGAAAGGGCGAGGCGCGGAACGATTCGACGGCTTCAATCGTCTCGGTCATTTGCCAGCACTAATTTATGCCCAGCACGCCACCGTCAATTAACTTCTGAATACGTTGATCGCCGTAACCGAGTTCTGTTAGGACTTCGATCGAATGTTCGCCGACTCGTGGGGCGCTTCTGGTTAGGCCGCGATCGTGATCTGTGACGCTGAACGGCAGGCCCATGATTTGAAAATCGCCATAATCTGAATCATGCCCATTTTCAATCAGGCCCAACGCCTGAACCTGGCCTTCGTCCCATAGCGTTTCAAGGTTGTTTACTCGGGAAAATGGCACACCGTGTTGCTCCAGCGTCTCCATTAGAGGCGCAGTTTCGAGTGTCGCCAAGGTAGCAAAGATTTGTTTGAGGCAGGCTTCGCGATGCTTAACCCGGGTCGCATTGTTCTCGAATCTGGGATCATCGATCATCGTTTCCAACCCGAGCGCCCGACACAGCCGTTCGAATAAATTTTGGTTACCGCTAGCTATGAAAATAAAACTATCCTTGGTCGGGTACGCCTGATAGGGCACGACCTGCGGGTGAGCGGTGCCGAGACGTTCTGGCATGTAACCGTGCTGAAGGTAATTCGAGACGGTATTGCTCATTAGTCCGAGCGACGTGCCAAGCAGTGAGGTTTCTACTTTACCCCCTGTGCCTGTGAATTCACGACGATACAACGCAGTTACCGTTGCCAGCGCCGCCATCACCCCTGTACCCATGTCGAGAAACGACACCCCGCAACGCACGGGCATTCCACCCGGCTCGCCGGTTATGTCCATCACGCCGCTGTATGCTTGCAGCAGTGCTTCGTAACCGAGTCCTTTACCCTTCGGACCTTGACGTCCAAATGCCGAAACTGAGGTATAAACCAGTCTATCGTTAAGCGAACTCAGATCGTCATAGCCCAAACCGAAGCGCTCCATATCACCGGTTTTGAAGTTTTCGACTAGCACGTCGGATGACCGAGCTAGGTCCTTGACGATATCCACACCCTCATCCGATTTAAGATCGATGGCGATACTACGCTTGTTCGCATTGAGGCTTAAGAAAGAGCTCCCCATGTCACCTTTATGCGGCGGCCACATCCGTCCTTCGTCGCCGCCATGATTTTCAACTTTAATGACTTCCGCACCTAGTAGGGATAGTAGTTCGCAACAGTAAGGACCCGCGAGCACTCGCGAACAGTCGACAACTTTAATTCCAGACAGTGGCGGTTTTATTTCTGACATTGTGCTTCCAACAAAAATTCAATTACTAAAAGGTTTTTCGCTAGGAAGATCTACCTAGCGATTGAGCAGGCGGAAATCTTGACGCGGTTATTACGTTCTCGTCGAAGGCGCATTATAGTCTGCAATTTATTCAAGAGGTTTAGATTCGATGCCAAGCGTTTTAGGAATGAGTGCACTCACTCTAGCCACCCACGATATGTCGAGGGCCGTCGATTTCTATTCGGCTTTAGGATTTGAGATCAAATATGGCGGTCCGGATGCGACGTTTACTTCTTTCTCATTCGGCAATCAATTTCTCAACTTAACCCTGCAGCCACCCGAGCGACAATGGTCTTGGTGGGGACGGATGATTTTTACGGTCGATGACGTCGACGCGTTCCACGCCAACGCTATGGCAAAGGGTTACCAACCTGAAGCAGATCCACGCGACGCTGAATGGGGAGAACGCTATTTCCATATCACCGATCCGGACGGACACGAATTGAGTTTCTCGGTTTTTTTGACGAGCTCGTCTTGAGTCCAGATCTCATTGGATTCTGCGCCGCGGCAATTGCAACCGGCGCGACCGTAGGAGTGCTCGCCGGCATGCTCGGCATTGGCGGTGGCTTGGTGTTGGTGCCAGTCTTGATTGAACTCATGCTGCGCCTTGGTACGGATGAAGGCACGGCGATACGCGCGGCGATCGGTACCTCACTTGCGACGGTTGTGGTCACTGGTTTGCGCTCGGCCTTCAGTCACCATCGGCGTGGCGCACTGGATCGTAATTTAGTCGCTGCGTGGGCACCGGCAATCATATTGGGATCGCTACTCGGTGCGGAGGTTGCGACGCGCGTTAATCCGTCGAGTTTGCTGAAAGCGTTTGCCGTGATCACCGTATTACTCGCATTAAACATGGCGTTTGGTCGATTGAGCTGGCGTCTTGGCGATCAACCGCCAGGGCGCCAGTGGCGATTGTTGGGCGGCGGCACGGTAGGATTTGTCGCTGCGCTGTTGGGCCTTGGGGTCGCTGGCCTTGGGGTGCCGTTGATGACACTATTCAACGCACCAGTACGCTCCGCGGTTGCGGGTGCGGCGCTCCTCGGTGCGCTGGCGGCATTTCCAGCGACGATTCGCTTTGTCGTTGCCGGTTGGCAATTGCCTGATCTTGCGCCGTGGTCGCTGGGCTACGTTAACTTGCTTGGCTTCGCCTTAATTGCGCCTGCTGCGATAATCTCGACGCCGTTGGGCGTCGCCTGGTCTCATCGAGTCAGTCAACTTGTATTGAAGCGAATATTTGCCGCATTTCTCGCGTTCAACGCAATTCGATTGGTAATGATGTAGCTTTTGCACTCTAGAAAATGGCGCGAAAGTGTTGATTGATGTAACTAATTTCCCGTTTAATGGACCGAATGCGGTGACAAATGAGGAGGTATATCCATGAGGTTGTTCGTTTGGACAATTGTTCTAGCCATAATTTCGGGTTCGATAACTTACGCATTCGCGGCTTCTGATAGCGAGGAAAAGGCTAAGCACCTCGATTGTGCCGATCCACTTAAGGGTGCGCCGTTAGCTGTAAAAAACGCCTTAGGGCATTTATACCGCAAACAAGCGCCGGCCGAAAAATTGACCGAGGCCCATGTGGCGCTAACAAGTTTGGTCGCGCAGTCGACGAACTGTCGCATCAACGTGCAATCTTCGGGCAAAGCCTCCGATCGAAGTCTCGTACGGGAATGGGTGTCACTGCACGATTGGATAAACCGATTGGCGGATTTCGTTTATCTTGAATCGATTGGTCGCCGCAGAGTCGATTGGCAGCTTGAGTATGCCGACTTCGCGAAGATCTACGAATTCGAGGCGTGAAATAATTTTCGCCAGGATCGAGCGAAAGACGGTGACTGAAGAAACATGGACACATCCGAGCAATCGATAAAGCGGCTATCGCGGGCCCTGGAAATTGTTGTCGTGTTGTTCGCGGTCGCGGCACTCGGGTATCGTGCTAGCGTCTATTGGCTGCTGCCGGTGAAAGCGGGCGAGCCATACGGATTAGGCGATATTATCGACTTCGCGATAGCGATGCTGTTGTTTTTCATCAGCATATTGTGTGCCGTCTCAGCCGT
>CAWLAW010000132.1:0-7311 GCA_963854885.1 Gammaproteobacteria bacterium
CAAGCTGTGCAGCGGTTTATCCAAGAGGCCGAATTGGTGGCCGAATTGCATAGTCCCTATGTCGTTCATTTTCTGGAACACGGGTTCACCAAAGATTATGGATACATCGCGATGGAATTCTTCACGCGCGGTGACTTGAAACAACGGATTGAACATGGCGTGTCGGTACAAGACGGAATAAACTATATTCGCCATATCGGCTTTGGTCTTAGTGCGATTCATGAAAATGGAATTGTGCATCGAGATTTGAAACCTGGGAACATCATGTTCCGCTCCGATGACAGTCTTGCTTTGGCAGATTTTGGCATTTCTAAACGCCTAGACGAAACGGGCGAGCTAACAAAATTTGGCGGCGTTTTAGGGACTCCAAATTACATCAGCCCTGAGCAGGCGCTTGGCAATGACGTCGATCATCGATCCGATTTGTATAGTGCCGGGATCATCTTCTTTGAAATGCTAACAGGCCGAAAGCCGTTTAAAGCCGAGACTGCGCCGGCGCTCGTATACCAGCACGTTCACGCCGCGATACCGGATCTTCCAGACGTTGTGCACAATTATCAACCGATCATCGACCTGCTTCTTGCGAAAGATCCGGACGCGAGATTTTCCTCCGCAGAAGAATTTATAGCCGGCGTCGAAGCTATTGATAAAGCGTCCAACACACTAAGTTAGCGTGTGGTTGCGCGTCGTTGGGCTGCACCGCCCGACCCGCCCGGTAGTTCGGCACTTGAATCTCTTTGGCTTGATCCCCATATCGTTGACACGGGTAGCGCAAACGGAAGCAGTGTGGCGCCGCGCGCGAAATAATATTCCCGGAGTTCGAAATGCAATCTGAACACATCCAAACCGATGGCGTGCCGGCGCGGCTAGAGCTGAAGCTGCCCGAAGAATTGTTGTTATTGCCGCTTCAAGATCGACCGTTTTTCCCGGCCCAATCAATGCCAATAGTCATGGACGAAAGTCGATGGTCGTCAACTTTAGAGCGGGTCGGAGAAACGCCGCAACATCTCGTTGGCTTAGTGTTGGCCAAAACTGACGGCGAACAACAGCCCAACAGCGATGATTTCGCTTCCACCGGGACGCTCGTACGGGTGCATAACCCAGTTCGCTCCGACGGCAAGATCCAGTTTATCGCTGAAGGGCTGCAACGCTTTAAAATCCTCCGCATGACAACCTCCGAGCCGCCATTCGTCGCGGCAGTAGAGTACCCGAGCGAAATCGTCGATCACAATCGAGAAGTACAAGCTTATGCGCTCGCGATCATCAATAAAATTAAGGAGTTATTACCGCTTAATCCCCTGTACAAAGAGAACGTTCGAGCCTACCTCGAACGGTTCAATCCTGACGACGCCGGGCCACTAACTGATTTCGCTGCTGCACTGACCAGCGCGCCAGCGGAGAAATTGCAGGAAATATTAGAAACCTTACCGCTGCTACGGCGAATGGAAAAAGTCATGTTGTTAGTTCAACACGAGTTGGAAGTAGCCGGTCTGCAAACTGAGATCCGACAAAAAGTCGAAGAGCGCGTTAGTCAACATCAACGAGAGTTCTTTTTGAAAGAGCAATTGAAGGATATTCAGCAAGAGCTCGGAATTTCGAAAGACGATAAGACGGTTGATCTGGAGCGTTTTCGCGAGCGTCTTGAGGACTGCGAAGTGCCCGAGCAGGCGCAAAAGCGCATCGACGAGGAAATTCAAAAGTTTGCGGTTTTAGAGCCCGGATCACCAGAGTACTCGGTCACTCGCAATTACCTCGACGTACTATCGAGTTTGCCGTGGGGGAAATATTCTCAAGACAATTTCGACCTAGCGCAGGCCCGTGAAGCGCTCGACCGCGATCATGAAGGACTCGACGATGTTAAAGAGCGCATCATCGAATTTCTTGGCGTGGGCGCATTGACAGGTGAAATTGCGGGATCGATCTTGTGTTTGGTCGGCCCACCAGGGGTTGGTAAAACCTCGATTGGCAAATCAGTCGCCGACGCGCTAGGGCGCGAATTCTACCGGTTTAGCCTTGGCGGCATGCGTGATGAGGCGGAGATAAAAGGGCATCGACGTACGTACATTGGCGCGATGCCCGGCAAATTTATCCAGGCGATTCGTGACAGCGGTGTATCGAATCCGGTGGTGATGCTTGATGAAATTGACAAAATCGGAAATTCTTATCACGGCGACCCAGCCTCTGCGCTACTTGAAGTGTTAGATCCCGATCAAAACGAGTCGTTTTTGGATCACTATCTGGATGTTCGCTTCGATTTGTCTAAAGTATTATTTATCTGTACGGCGAACCAACTCGATACAATCCCAAGACCGTTATTAGATCGTCTGGAGTTAATACGACTATCTGGCTATCTCACCGATGAGAAGATGGTGATCGCAAAACGACACCTGTGGCCGAAGCAACGTCAAAAGACCGGGTTAAACGCGAAGCAAGTGTCGATTTCTGACTCCGCGATGCGCAACGTGATTGAAGACTATGCGCGTGAAGCGGGTGTTCGAAACCTCGAAAAACAACTCGGACGAATCGCGCGCAAAGCAGTAATCGCGGTACTCGATAATAAGAAGAGCAAAACAAAAATAACCAAGGACAATGTGTCTGACTTTTTGGGTCAAGCTGTGTTTAGAAAGCAAACACCGCAACGCGGCATTGGTATTGTCACGGGTCTCGCTTGGACCGCCATGGGCGGCGTCACGCTCGATGTCGAAGCGACGCGCGTTCACCAGAAGAGTCGAGGATTGAAATTAACCGGCCAACTCGGGGACGTGATGAAAGAATCGGCCGAAATTGCTTACAGCTATGTGAGCTCAAACCTTGCAGAGTTCGGTCGAGATGAAGCGTTTTTTGACGACGCTACTATTCATCTTCACGTACCAGAAGGGGCGACGCCGAAAGATGGCCCGAGTGCCGGGATTACCATGGCAACTGCCTTGCTATCTCTCGCCAGTGCCAAGCAGCCTCGTCCTGGGTTGGCGATGACCGGCGAGCTAACCCTTACCGGTCGCGTCTTAGCGATCGGTGGAGTGCGAGAAAAGATCATTGCTGCGAAGCGCAATGGGGTTAAACAAATCGTTCTACCGGAGGCTAATTCGGGCGACTACGACGACCTGCCGGAATACATCAAAAAAGGTGTCAAAGTGCATTTTGCCAATCATTTTAGCGATGTCGTGGCAGTGGCTTTCACGTAACACAATAGGCCTCGATTCTGCGCAATACTGCAGAAATGTTGCTCGCGAGGTGCACGCGGACCACTACCCCCGAGCGCCGTGCAAGTGCAACGGTAGCACGGTCTAATATCTACAACGCGTCTAGTTGTGCTTGGATTTCAGCGATGTCGTTTTTAATCATCTCGATCTGATCGGGGTTCGTCGCATCTTCGAGTCTTGACTGAGCACCATCGAGTGACCGTTTTAGGGAAAATTCGACTTCATCTTTGTCGTGGTCAATATATTGCGTCGTGCCAGCGTTAACAGTCGTAGTGTCTGGCGTTACTGCTGCAGGAATCGCTGGGGCAGCCGCGGGCGGGGCCTCGATGGCAGCGCTAGGTGGTTCAACTTTAGGTGCAGACGCGGTGGGTTCATTTTTATCACACGCCGCGCTTAGCGCCGCAAGCGATAGTAGTGCAGCAAGGTTCAATATCCGCATTTCCGTTCTCACCTTTATCAGCTAATGTTTGATATTCATAGTGTAGCAGTCGTTACAGCTCTGTAGGGACACGCGATTAATTTTTGCGCTGCAACACGATCGCGCGGGCGCGGCGACCGAACTCGGGAAACGCCGCCGTAATAATTACCATAATGATTAAATTAAGCAGCGCGACGAGACCGAAAATTTCCGCAATGGTGATCTTATTAGCTAATAGGGCCATGGTAAATACGGCCGACAACACCATAAATGCCGCGTTCGTGATATTTAATGCGGCCATAACGCGAGCACAAAATGCGGTGTCCACGCGCGCTTGAAGCGCGGCATACAGAGGCACGATAAAAATTGCCCCGAATCCGCCAATTAACACTAAGTCGCAAAACGCACGTAGCGCGGGGCCGTGAGTAAAGAATGTCGAAACAGTTAGTACAACTTGCGGCGGATAAGGGTTACCGCCGAGGAAGAAATCCGCGGCGAATATTGAAACGCCGAGAGCGCCAAAAGGGACCAGTCCAAGCTCGATCCGTCCTCGCGAGCTCCGTTCGCAGAGCAACGAGCCGATCCCAATTCCCAGAGTAAACGCAACGTTCATCAGCGTGACGGCTTGTTCATTTGCATGTAATGCTTCCTTCGCATAAGTCGGCACCAGACTTAGGAACGTCGCACCCATGAACCAAAACCAAGAGATAGTCAGGACCAGTACTAAGGTGCTGCGGTTGCTCGCAGCGAGCTTGAGCAACCGCCAAGTTGCTGCGGCCAAATTCCACTCTAATTTTAATTTCGCCTCCGAAGGGGCTGCATTTGGTATCCATTGTGCGACCAGCCAACCGCAAACGGCCAGGAGCACAATGCAAGCGGCGACCGCTGCGGTGCCGACTTCGGTAACCGCGGCCAACATGCCGCCAACGACTGCGCCGAGTAATATCGCGGTGTAGGTGCCCATTTGAATTAAACCGTTGCCGCCAGTTAGCTCTCGGTGTTCCAAGTGCTGCGGGAGGATTGCATACTTTAGCGGACCGAAGAATGCAGATTGTGAGCCCATTAGGAATAGCACGCCGAATAGCAACGTAAGGTTTTCCATCCAGAACGCGACTGCAGCGAAGATCATGATAAAAATTTCCGCGAACTTAACTCTTTTGATGATCGCGGATTTTTCAAATTTGTCGGCGATTTGCCCGGCGAGCGCGGAGAACAAAAAGAACGGCAAAATGAATATCCCACCGCTAAATACAACCAACGTGCCGGGTTCGATACCGGTGCTCTCAGCAAGTGAAAAGCTAATGAAAATAATCAGCCCAAAGCGAAACACGTTATCGTTAAACGCGCCCAGGAATTGAACGATAAACAATGGAGCAAAGCGCCGAGAACGGAGTAATTGAAATTGATTCACTTTCGTCTATGAGATGCGATGGGCCCGAGTTGTCGACCGATCCTGGGTGATCGTAATGCCGAGGGTATCTTCCATTCCAGGTTATACTCCGCGGGTCTCAAAACAGCTTATGCGGCAGCAATACTATGCCCATCGTAACTGAACTCGATTTACTCAAGTATCGGCGCACAAAAATTGTTGCGACAGTTGGCCCTGCGTCTAGCGGTCGCGAAACGATAGCACAGTTAATTGATGCTGGTGTCGACGTTTTCAGGATAAACATGTCGCACGGGGAGCATGAAACTCACCGGTGCGCGATAGCTACGATCCGAGAGGTCGCAAATGAACGTGGCGTGCACACGGCCATACTCGGGGATTTATGCGGTCCGAAAATACGCACTGGAAAATTCGCCGACGGGCACACGCAACTGGAGGCTGGCGCTAGCGTTACGGTAACGACTCGTCAGGTATTAGGTAATCAAGATGTTATTCCTTCCCAGTACGCGGGAATTGTCGGCGACGTGCAGGAAGGCAATCGAATTTTATTAAACGACGGTGCGGTCGAACTTAAAGTGGAAAGCATTCGCGGACAGGATATCCAATGTCGGATCGTCGCTGGCGGTGTCGTGGGAGATCATAAAGGCATTAATCTTCCGGGAGTGACTGTCTCTGCGCCATCATTAACCGATAAGGATCGTCTCGACGCCGAATTCGCCTTACAAGAACAAGTGGATTTTCTCGCTCTTTCGTTCGTGCGTTCTGCGCGCGATATCGAGGCGCTGCGAGAGATTATTAACGCTGCGCAGTGCAAACCGATGATCGTTGCGAAGATTGAGAAGCCAGAAGCGCTTGAAAACGCTTCGGGAATTATTGCTGCAACTGATGCGATCATGGTGGCACGCGGAGACCTCGGAGTAGAGTTAAATCCAGAACAGGTACCGTTGGCTCAAAGCCTGTTAATTAATCGTGCGATTGAAGCTAACATCCCCGTGATTGTCGCGACCCAAATGCTCGAATCGATGATCGAAAGCGCTCGTCCCACACGCGCGGAAGTCACCGACGTTGCGCACGCCGTCGGGAGCGGGACCGACGCCGTCATGTTGTCGGGAGAAACCGCTGTCGGCGTCCATGCGGTGCGTGCGGTTGAAATGATGGATCGGATTGCCCGGCAGACGGAAAGCTATCACTGGCATTCTGAAGCATCGAATAAGAACCATGGGCCCAATCCGAGCGCCCACACAATTCCTTACGGGGACGCGGTGGCGGACGCGGTCGCGAAATTGGTGAATGATACGTTCGCCCGGGCCGTGTTGGTAATATCCAATCGGGGCATGACAGCCGCCACGATCAGCGCGGCCCGCCCGAAGGCACCGGTTATTGCCATCTCTAGCGATCCAGCGACGTGCCGACGCATGAGCTTGATGTGGGGCGTTGTTCCGCGTCTAAGCGAGCAAGTAGGAAAGGAAAATCCGACGTCGGTAGCGCGTCAAGTTGCGCGAGATTTGAAGCTTGCAAAGGAAGGGGAATTTGTCGTTTTAGTGCGAGGATTTCACGCAGACCCGCGGCTCAACTCACCAACGATCAGTTTAATTACCTGCTGAAACGCGGGATCCAGCCGATAATCAGTCGTCCGAAACTGGCGAAACGGTTTAGGGGTTAGACGCGACCGCGAGCTGCTTGGGTACAACAAGTTCGTGAAGCGACGACGCAATGTGCTCCAGCCAATCACCGCCTTCGGTGTCTTTAGCGAGCGCCGTTAAAATATAACGGCGCCCACCGGGCGCCTCAACGATCGCGCTGTCGGCGTGCCAGTCGCGCCAGGTCCCAGATTTGCGGTAAATTCTAATATTGCTTTGATCCGCAAGACCTTTAACAAACTTATGCTCAATCCCCGGGTTGGCAAACATTTCTTTCATGGTGCGGGTCAAGCGCGGGTTAACTAATTGTTTGGTTTCGAGCATGTAGTAGAACCGTGCCGCTTGCAGCGCCGTCGCGCCATGCGAAATATTGTGTAATGGATCGCGCGCAAAGGCAGAGCCAGTTGCATACTCTTTTCCAACCCACAATCCGCCATTGACCAGCGGGTCATACAAACGGAAGCGATCGGAGCGGAGAATTTCGTTGACCCGATGCTTACCGACGCGATTTAACATCAAGGTAGCGTCTTCGTTGGAAGAATTTCGAATCATGCGGGTCAGTGACCCTATCGTCGCAGAATCGGGGCGTAGGCTGCCGCGCTCGATTTCAACGAAAGCGCCGAGCAGAATAGCGATTTTCGGCAAGCTCGCGGCATACATCAT
>CAWLAW010000133.1:0-7281 GCA_963854885.1 Gammaproteobacteria bacterium
TAAATTGCGCTGAACGCAGCTAAAGCGAGAAATTGTTTCCCAAGCCAAAGCACGATGTGATCCCGGGTGGGCAACGGCACGATTTTATATTCGCCAAGTAACCGCCATGTCGCCAATGATCCGAAGCAAATGAGTAACCAAGCCGAGAAACGACTAGCGTGAGGGATTAGCGCAAGTACGAGTGACGTTAGCGCCCAAAAAACATGTTCGCGCTCAATAGTGCGATGCGGTTTCACGCTAAGCCGTACAACGCTAGCGCCCGCAGACAGGCCTGTTGATGGGCCGCGCCGTTGTCTGGCTCAATGGTAATGTGCGGAATTTCCAGACCGTAGATCACACCGCGCTTTTGTGCCGTGATGACCCACTGTGTAAGTTGGCTCAGTTTACGCTCCTGTTCGCCCAAAGAGACACAATCTTCCCAGCGCAGATTTATGCGATTCGCTCCGCCGCTGGTAAAGCGCTTAACCACTAACGCATCTTGCTTAGCAAGCGTTTTCCAGCTGATTGTACGAATTGGATCGCCCGGTTGATAAGGTCTAAAACCGGCGAAATCGTCGTTCCCGGGGGTGCTACCGACATGGTTTGAACCGATCGCGTGAGCGCGAATCGGAAGCGCCAACTTCCCAATTGGCTGTGGATAAATCAAACATTGCGCGTCGCTTTCGAAGTAACCCCATGAACGAAGAATGCCGAGCGGGAAGACGCTCGCGATTCGCACGCGCCCCAGCGCTAACCAGCCACGCTCGCGAGTGACGATTTTCAAGTTGATGCTAGATTGCTCGTTCTCCGGTAGAACCGCGGTGAAACACTTTGCGTTCGTTCGACTACGTCGCCACCATCGAATTTTCCTGCGTGGCCAATGCGCTATTTCGATGCTGAAGCGTTGCCAGGTACTACGATTTTCAAGCGATAAACTAAATTCTGCCAGGGATCCGGCGAATACAGGTTTCGCTTGCGCGCCCAAAAATGACAGACCGGCAAGATTGCGGTAAGTGTGTAGCACGCCGATCAAGAACAAGCCAAAAAGAAGAAAAGCCAACAGGTAACCGAGCGCGTTGTCGTAATTTATCGAGCCCAACAGAATAACGAACATCGTTGCGCCGAGCATGACTCCATGGCGCGTCGGAAAAATGTAAACGCGCTTGCGGTTGAGCGTCCAGCGCGTTGTTGGATTTATACTTGCCGCAACGGCTGCGCTCATGGGATGGGTACTGAATTGATTAATTGCTCGGCAAGACCCGCATCGGTGGTATTACTTTCGGCGACGAGTCGGTGCGACACCACGCTGGGTAGAATACTTTGTACGTCTTCTGGCAACACGTGTCCGCGACCGTCGGTTAACGCCCACGCTTTGGCAGCATGGACCAACGCAAGACCTGCCCGTGGAGACAGGCCGGCGGAAAAAAGTTGTGAGGTGCGACTAAAGGCGAGCAGGTCTTGGACGTAGGAAAGTAATGGATCAGCGACTAATACATTCGCTGCTTGGCGCTGCAAGCGTTGCAATTCAACCCGATCGAATTGCGGCTTGATGCGGATCAGCATGTCACGTCGCGCTTCCCCGCTGAGTAAATCGAGCTCAGCTTCGCGTGACGGATAGCCAATTGATAAGCGCATTAGGAACCGATCGAGTTGCGATTCGGGTAATGCAAACGTGCCGATTTGATCGGCAGGGTTTTGTGTCGCTATAACAAAAAAAGGTTCTGGGAGTTGATACGTCTCGCCGTCGACAGTTACTTGGCGTTCCTCCATCGATTCCAGCAATGCGCTTTGGGCCCGCGGGGTGGCACGGTTGACCTCGTCAGCAAGGAGTAACTGCGTGAAAATCGGACCTTCATGGAATCGAAATTCAGACGTATTTCGGTCGAATATCGACACCCCAAGAACATCGGCAGGCAACAGGTCGCTGGTAAATTGAATGCGCTTAAAACTCAGGCCCAGCAGTTTCGCGATCACATGCGCCATGGTGGTCTTGCCAACCCCCGGCATATCTTCAATGAGTAGGTGCCCTTTGGCCAACAAACAAGTAAACGCGAGGCGCAGTTCGCGCCGCTTACCGAGGATAACTTCAGAACCGCGGTCGAGCGCGGCATCCCAAATTTGTTTCGCAGCGGCCGGCGAATTGCTGTCGATTTTGGCCACCGTCGTATTGGGTAAAGATTTACTCACAGCTGCCGATCTACGTTGCGTTCGTGCATTTATGAATTCCTGAATTATTACGGGTCGTTATCCAAGCGGTTTCGATGTGGTAGCTCTAATATTTTTGGCTAAAACGTTCCGACTCACGACCAGAAGATTCAGAAAAGCTTAAACAACCTCAATAGTAATTTCTACGTCGCAGTTGGTATAACGGCACATCACCGAATCAAGCGTAGTGCCCAGAGAGGAATCAAAGTGGAAAAATTCGATTACGTGGTGATCGGTAGCGGACCCGCAGGTCAACGGTCCGCGATCCAGGCGGCGAAACTTGGGCATTCCGTATTAATGATCGAAAGGTTTACGCGCATCGGCGGCGCGTGCCTGCATACAGGTACGATTCCAAGTAAAACATTGCGCGAAGCCGTTCTATACTTAAGCGGTTGGCGACAGCGGGGGTTTTACGGACGCAGCTACCGCGTGAAAGAGCGGATTAGTGCCGAAGACTTAATTCAACGGCTCGACATCACGGTGCGCCAGGAAGTTGAAATCCTGCAGCACAAATTGCATCGAAATTACGTGACGAGCAAAGTGGGATACGCTTCTTTCGATGATCCCCACCATATTCGGATCGAACGCGACGGCGAGGAACCAGAGATCGTAGAGGCCGACAAGGTGCTGGTTGCGACAGGGTCGCGACCGGCTCGGCCCAGCAACGTGTCATTTGACTCGCCGAATGTGGTCGACAGCGACCATTTTCTGCAAATGAAATCGTTGCCACGAAATCTCGTCGTTGTCGGCGCCGGGGTTATCGGTATGGAATATGCGTCAATGCTTAATTCGCTCGATATTGACGTAACCGTCGTCGACGGTCGAATGGACGTGCTGAATTTTCTTGACCGTGAAATTGTTGACGAATTCGTCCATCACCTGCGCGACCGAGGCGTAAAGTTGCGCCTCGGCGAGACGGTTGCTTCGGTAGAGGAGCTGGCGAGAAACAATTTATGCGTGCATCTAGAAAGTGGTAAGCGCATCAAAGCAGATATGGTCCTGTTTGCTGCAGGTAGGTTGTCAAATACTGAAAATATGCGCCTCGATAAAGCCGGCATTACGCCAGACGAACGCGGTCGAATTGCAGTGGATGAGCACTTCAGAACGGCAACAGAGCACATCTACGCGGCGGGCGATGTGATCGGTTTTCCTGCTCTTGCATCGACTTCAATGGAGCAAGGTCGACACGCGGCGTGTCACGCATTCGGCGGCGCACTTCTAGATATTCGCGAAGATCTCTTCCCTTTTGGTATTTACGCCGTACCGGAAATAAGCGTTGTCGGGAAAACCGAGGAGCAATTACGCGAGGACAACATCCCCTACGAGAGTGGCATCGCGCGATTCCGTGAAACCTCGCGCGGACAAATATTGGGTTTACGCGAGGGCTTGCTTAAACTTCTTTTTCACCTCGAGACGCGCGAACTATTAGGCGTGCACATCGTTGGTGAAGGGGCAACCGAACTCGTACATATCGGCCAGGCCGTACTCGCCCATGAAGGCAAACTTGAATACTTCGTAAACGCCGTATTTAACTATCCGACTTTAGCGGAAACCTATAAAGTTGCGGCGCTCGATGCGTTTAACAAAATGGGCGATGTTGGCGCTACGAACCGGCCACTGTTAGTGAATCAATCAATGTAGAACCGGTGTGAATATTGCCGCGACGTTCGACGTCGTCCGCACACGCGACAATATTTTTGAACATATCGGCGAGGTTGCCCGCAACGGTAATTTCCTCAACGGGATATACGATCTCGCCGTTTTCGACCCAAAACCCACTCGCTCCACGGGAATAGTCGCCGGTCACCATATTGATGCCAAAGCCCATAAGATCCGTTACCACGAGCCCGCGTCCCATTTGCTTGACGAGTTCGTCGAAACTTAAGTCTTGATGGGAAACACGTAGATTGTGCACGCCACCTGCATTGCCGGTTGGCCCGAGTCCCAAGCGACGCGCAGAATAGCTCCCTAAGACGTAACCAGTTAATACGCCGCTATCGACAAGTTTACGTTCCGAGGTTCGAGCGCCTTCAGCGTCAAATGGTGAGCTGCCGAGCCCGCGCGGTAAATGCGGCACTTCTGAGATGGACAAATGTTCAGGAAATATCGTTTTGCCAGCGTGGTCGACTAAAAATGACGCTTTGCGATAAAGGTTTCCACCGGATATCGCGCTCACAAGATGTCCAATCAGCCCACTCGCGACCGGTGCCTCAAATATGACCGGTACTTTCTCGGTTGCTACTTTACGCGCGCCGAGTTTAGCCACTGTGCGTTCGGCCGCCTTGATCCCAACCGGCTCCGGTGCATCAAGTTCTTTCGCGTCGCGCGAAACTGTATACCAGTAGCCGCGCTGCATCGCGTTGTCGTGCTTCCCGACAACGACGCAACTCAAACTATGTCGTGAGCCGCAATAAGCCCCGGCAAAACCGTCGCTGCTCGCGTAACCGCGAACGCCCCGATGCTGCGAAACACTGACATCGTCAATTTGTTCGACCCTTGAATCGAAGTCGCGGGCCGCGCTGTCGCAGCGCTGCGCCAGTTCCGTGGCTTGCTCGGGCGCGAGATCCCACGGATGATCGAGATCCAGTTCTGGAACATCTTCAGCTAAATATTTGGCATCGATTAGCCCGGCGTAAGGATCCTCCTCTGCGTGCTTGGCGATTTGATCGGCAGCCGCCACCGCAGCTTCAATACTTGTTGCAGAGAAATCGGTGGTGGTCGCCGTGCCTTTGCATTTGCCGTGGAACAAGGTTAACGATAACGCTTTGTCTTGATGATGTTCGACCGTCTCAAGTTCGCCATTGCGTACTGTTACGGATAAGCCGCCGCCGGTACTTAAGCCGGCTTCCGCCGCGCTCGCACCACATTTGCGTGCATAGGAGATCGCCATTTCTAAAGTGGCGAGTGCTTTCTCTGATAGTTCTTTTTTTGTATCCATAATTAGCGCAGGATTGTAACGCATTGCAGGGATTATCGGTGCTGTGACGCAAGATGATTGGCGGGTTAAACTGGCGGCCTCCTGAAACGGCTCTAAAACCTCTCCACCAAGGTGTCGAAACCGGTGATTTTCAATTTGTAGCGCGATTGCCAAAAGAATTAATGAACGAAAACGACATCCTAGATTCTCTAAATTCCGCGCAACGCCAAGCCGTGACCGTCAGTGCCCCTCAGGCGCTTGTTCTCGCAGGCGCGGGAAGTGGTAAAACGCGGGTCTTGGTGCATCGAATTGCCTGGTATTTAGAAACCGGCCAGGCCACTCCAAAAGGGATATTATCCGTCACGTTTACGAATAAAGCGGCCAAGGAAATGCGTGGGCGTATCGAATCCTTATTACAGCGGCCAGTTGGCGGCATGTGGGTTGGTACGTTTCACGGGATCGCGCACCGATTATTGCGTGCCCACTGGCGCGAAGCAGGCCTACCGGAACATTTCCAAATAATTGACAGCGAAGACCAGTTGCGGGTTGTTCGTCGCACCTTGCGCTCGATGAATCTCAACGAGGACGAATGGCCGGCGCGTGAAACGCAATGGTTCATCAACGCGCGCAAAGATGAGGGGATGCGGCCTAAGCACATTGACGATGGCGGTGATTTAACATCGCGAACGGTGATCGACGCCTATCAGGCTTATGAGGAGGCCTGCCAGCGTGCGGGCCTGGTGGATTTTGCCGAACTATTGTTACGTGCGCACGAACTGTGGCGTGATACACCGGGATTACTGCGTCACTATCAAGAGCGTTTTCGACACGTCTTGGTCGACGAATTTCAGGACACAAATACACTCCAATACGGTTGGCTGCGTCAACTCGTTGGGGACGATGGCAATCTTTTCGTCGTCGGTGACGACGATCAATCAATCTACAGCTGGCGCGGTGCGAAAGTTGAAAACATGCAGCGATTTCAGCGCGAATATCCGAAAAATGAAATCATTCGCTTAGAGCAGAATTATCGGTCGACCGGCAATATCTTGAGCGCCGCTAACACCTTGATTGCGAATAACCCGTCGCGTCTTGGTAAGGAATTGTGGACCGACGGCGAACAAGGTGAGCCGATTACTTTGTACGCCGCGTTTAACGACATTGACGAGGCGCGGTTTTGCGTCGGTCGAATGAGCGAGTGGCACGAACAAGGGGAGCGCTACGATCAATGTGCCGTGCTCTACCGGGTGAGTGCGCAATCAAGGGTAATCGAAGATGCACTGCGCCAAGCCGATATTCCTTATCGTGTGCACGGCGGTTTCAAATTCTACGAACGCTCGGAGATCAAAGACGCTTTGGGCTACCTGCGGCTCGCATCATTTCGTGCTGATGATGCGGCATTCGAACGGATCGTGAATACGCCTACCCGCGGGGTGGGGCAGCGCAGTATCGAGGCGATGCGGAGCGTTGCACGGCTGGAAAACATCACTTTATGGGAAGCGTCGCAACGCATCGTAGCAACGCGCGAATTAGGCTCACGAGCTATCAACGCGTTAGAAAAGTTTCAAAATTTGATTAACCGATTAAGCGTTGCGATCGACGGTCTAGAACTCGATCGGGTTATCGAAACAGTCGTAGAACACAGCGACCTCATCGAGCATTATAAAAAGGAAAAAGGTGACCGAGGTCTCGATCGGATCGAGAATTTGGAGGAACTCGTGACCGCCGCGCGCGACTTTACCCCCGGCGATGATGCCGAAGACCTGCCACTAGTTGCAGCATTTTTAAGTCATGCGGCACTAGAGGCCGGCGAAGGTCAAGCCGGCCTCCACGAAGACAGCGTGCAATTAATGACATTGCATTCGGCGAAAGGTCTCGAATTCCCTCAAGTGTTTTTGGTTGGGGTTGAGGAAGGCTTGTTTCCGCATAAGCGCTCGGTCGAAGACCCGCTGCAACTGGAAGAAGAGCGACGCCTGTGCTACGTCGGCATTACGCGGGCGATGCGCCATCTAACGATTTGCCATGCTGAGTCGCGACGTTTACACGGCTCCGAATATTATCCTCAACCATCGCGCTTCATCCGTGAGATTCCGCCAAAACTGTTAAACGAGGTGCGTCTCGGTGGCCGTGTCGGCAGTGCGGTCGGCGACGGGACGGCGCAAGCCGCATCGGACACTGGA
>CAWLAW010000134.1:0-7276 GCA_963854885.1 Gammaproteobacteria bacterium
GACGAATACACCCTCGGCCACTTCGGTTACCGCAAATACCGTGGCAGACGGTCCAGATGCAAGCACAACCATTGGTATCGTGAGTGCGGCCAAGCAAGAAAGCCAAACGCAAACGCTGGTGAAAACCTGAGCCACAGATATCACTATTACTGGTGGGCTAGATTGGTGAAGCGCAGATGCGCAGAGACTAACCGTTTTGGGCAGCGGCCTTAAACATATCTGGTTGACGCGCATCGTCGAGATTAGCATAAAGATTGTCGACAATTTCTCGCCCTTCTTGGGTTGTTTCCAACATTCTCACGGAATCTGTAATGTAGGGATGAACGCTATTTTCAAAAAATAACGGATAAGCCTCAAGTAAATCACCGGGCATTCCATAACCCATTCCTTCATTAAAACCGATTTCCTCAAATTCGTAAAAGATTGCCGATAGCTTGTGCAAATAACGCATGTCGCTTAGCTGGCCGATTAGGTCTGCACCGCGAACAAGACCCGGATAGTCATGCGTCAATAGGTAGCTGGGATCCGGCGGCACGGGGAATCGCGTTCGCTCGATACACTTCTGCACAAAAGAGACATCGACGTCGTCGATATCCGAGTACCGCTCCTCAACAAATCGCTTACCACGATTCACATGGATGGGCATTAATGCCGCGTCACTTCGTCGAACGGCTATCCTAGTCGATTGACTACCAACGCCATTCGATAACCGCTCGCCGTCGTCGTGAGCACAAATTCCGCGTACGTATCCGATGTCGTGACACAGCAAAGCGACAACTGTATTTAACCAGTCACTGCGCGACACGCTCTTCGTTTCGAGGTGCTTGCCACGCAATATTTCAACACCCACAACTGTAACGTGGACCGTATGTTCGACGTTGTGATAGAGCGCGTCGCTCGCCGCAATATGACCTAACGCCGTCGCAGCAGCATCTTTGGCGTGCTGAACATAGTGGCGGTCGCCACCCCCAAACGTATCGTCGAAGGCGCGGTCCAGTCGATCGACGACCTCAGAGGTTAATATCTGCGTGACGTTAAGCATCGTCACGAACGCGTGTTTTGAGTGAGAAATTGACTAGAAAAACCATCGGCATATTTCGAATCGCGCTTCCCTAAAGGAGTGACTTGTATCGGTCACTTGAAGGCAAAGTATAGAGACGACGTCTACGAATTACCCCAGCGCGTAGTTCGTTTTGTGACAAGGTTACATTCGTAGGCGTGGACTAGCCGATGTTGGGTGATTCGGTCGACAGATTGGCAGCTGATTGCTGCACTGCGAGAAATGCGATTATCCAGCACCCTTCAAGATTTCGGTCTTTTCGGGGCGCTGGCTAATTGTCCGCGCTGGGGCGGTATGGACTTGCCGGCCTGAGAGCAATCAGTCGTTTAGAACGACATTAATATTCCCGCTTCGACAGAATGAACAGATAGATCTCTATAGCCTACGAGACCGTTGTAGCGAGTATAAAAATACGATCCGTCCGAAAGAGTCGCAGAAAAACCGGCGCCAAGATTGTAGTAGTTTCTATCTGGTGAATCGGCTCGCAGTGAAAACTTCAGTCCGTTCGGATCATTAATTAATCAATCCACCCGTTATCGGATCTGTGCTGTTTTTATATTCGTGTGAATATTCCGCCATTAGGTAGGGAAATACAGGACCCCAAGGACCTTGCCAAGTGAATGTGGCTGCGCCGCCCAGTTTCGTCGTTAGGGATTCGACGTCCTGATCGTCGACGAACAGTGCCAATCCAGAGCCAGCTGCCGTCGGATTGCTCATGCGCTCACTGAATCCATCGATTTCTGTGTCCGCGTAAGAAATACCGATGTATGGCCCGTAGGTAACCGACTCCGATCGCCAGTCATGACCAATTGTTCCCGACACTGAAAACTCGTTGCTGTCCGTATCCGAACTGGCAACTTGATTGACAGTTGTAATACCGGGTAATGAAATCGGTCCGGTTGTTGCCAATGTCGCCAGGCTGATCTGCTGGATGCTGTAATTAATATTACGATTTTGATCGTGGGAACTTTCGGAGTATCCGATCGTGTAATCAATGTACGTGCCGCTCGACGGGTAGTAGGTTCCGTACCCATAAACGCCCCACGTATCCGACTCTAGGTCGCCACCATTTGAGGATATGTCGGACTCTGCTTCGTTGTAACTAAACGTAACGCCAAGCAATAGGTTTTGCGACCAACTGTAATCCACCCCGCCGGTTACGCCCCACATATCGGTGTTGTACCCTGATTCTCTATCAGTAGAATCGCGATCCGCGTTAGTATAGGTGCCGGCGAAAAAACCTCCCCATCCGGACCCCGTACCGTCGCCCGCGCCAAGTGCGGAACTGAGCGCGTCATCGAATTTTCCGTTCAAACCGTTCAACGTCAGCCCGAGCCCGCTCGTTGCGCCCCCTCTGACTGTATTCATGCGACTTTGAATTTTTGTCGTTGCAGTTGAACCAACATCGACCTCGGTCGATGCGAGCGCGGAGTCTTCTTCGTTAGCTGTTCCTTGAAGACCTGAGGTAACCCCAGGGATGTCGTTACCGATTAGCGCATTACCCCACATTTCGTCGCAACGTTGCTTGAGGTCGCCGTTGGGATCGAGATCGAATTGGTTCGCCGGGATTATTGTACCGGGGCAAGCGTCTTCAATTAACTGGCCAAATGCGCGTTGCGGTGACGATTCGCTTACCGATTGCAATACGTTTTCGACTGGACTGTTGAGATTTCCTGGATAGAGCACGGCGTTTTCGTTTGCTGCCAAATTGCTTCCAAACACGCAAAGTAGTAACCCAGAGGCGACCTTGGCGACCCGCAGGTTAGGTGAAATATCCATTGAACAAACCTTTTAATATTGTATAGCTTACATTCATTAGTTTATATTTTAGATCACTATTGAACCTTTTGGCTAGTTTACCGGGCAACGCGCATTAATATTATTGGCACTTTGTTGGCTACTGGATTCGCCATTCAATGCGGCGTTGTCCTACAATTTGAATCGCACACAACCTTGGTGCAATAAACCGCGAGATCGACACAAAACGGCTATGTAGCCTAACGGTAGCGACGCTCCGGCATTCTCATAGGGAATCTAAATGATTGAAAAGACAGTGGAGTACGTTCACAACGGCGCGACTTTTGAGGCTTATATGGCGGTTGACGGCGCTACACCTGGCCCACGTCCCGCAATACTAATTGCCCACACTTGGGAAGGTCGGGGCGAGTTCGTCTGCGATAAAGCCCGCAACCTTGCGGGAAATGGCTATGTTGGATTTGCGATCGATTTGTATGGGCAGGGGGTTGTTGGAAGTAGTCCGGAACAGAACGCTGGATTAATGCAACCATTTCTCGACGATCGGAAATTGCTGCAATCTCGCATGAACTGCGCGCTTCAAGCGCTGCTTGGTCAACCGGAAGTCGAGCGGGGAAAAGTCGCCGCGATAGGATATTGTTTCGGTGGGATGTGTGTTCTCGACCTTGCGCGGGTCGGAGCGGATGTCCGTTCCGTGGTTAGCTTGCATGGATTATTAGGCAGTCCCGGCAACACGCTCGGTAATAAAATAGCGGCGAAAGTATTAATCTTGCATGGCAGTGACGATCCGATGGCACCGATCGAGGATGTCGCCGCCGTGCAACAAGAGTTAACCACTGCAGGCGCGGATTGGCAACTTCACGCTTACGGCAACACAATGCATTCGTTTACCAACCCTAATGCGAATAATGCCGAAATGGGCACGGTGTACAACGAGGTCGCAGATCACCGTTCGTGGAAATCCTTGATCAGTTTCCTCGAAGAGACGTTAGGCTAGCTGCTCAGTTTTGCATGAGGTCCGTTGCTTAATCCCAAGAGAATTTGCTCGCGACAACAAGACTTGGCCGATGGCGCGTGCGAGGAACTAGTTTGGGCGGGCATCGGATGATTGAATGTTAAGTAACTCACCGGTACGCATGAACACGGCATCCGGTACGCCGAGTGCGCGTTTCAATGCGACATCTCTATCCCATCGATTTTTGTGCTTACTCACTGCCCAAAGAACGCGAGGACTCGCCCGCCCTAGTTGAAACCAGGGTGAGACCAACGGGAAAAATTGCAACGGCCAATCGCTGCCATAGATCATTCGATCGGACAAACCAGGAATCTTTAGCGCTTGGGATAAATACCCGAGTTTATTGATTTGGGTGAGGCTGGAAATGTCCGTGTAAAGATTGTCGAAGCGTTTAAATAGTGGCAGTAATCGCTCGAAGTTTGGCTCCCCGTTATTCTTGCCGGTCGAAGCGATATGAGCAGCAATAACCGTCACACCAATGCCGAGCGGTAATTCTAGGCGGACTGGATCGCCAAATTCATCCTTAGCCTCGCCAAATGATCGCTCCTGCCCCACGTGAACTAAAAGCGGCAAATTCAGCTCTACAAGCGTTTCGTAGAACGAAGTGATGTCCGGATCACCAGGGTCAATATCCATAATTGCCGGTATCCATTTCACCAACACTGCGCCATCGGCGTGTGCAGCGCGCAAACGCGCGTGTGCATCTTTTCGATACGGATTAATGCTTGCGCCAAAGAGCAAATTTGGATATCGCTTGGTTTCCCGATTGACGAATTCGTTCGGCACGTAAATTTGCGTACGGGACTTGTCTACAGCGCCACTCTCATCGATCACGCCATCCATTGCTAGAACAACCGCTCGCTGCACGCTTTTCGATGCGGCGACGTTCTCTGAAATTCGTTGCAAGACGATTCGATCGCCTTTGCTGCGTAGCTCGCTTTCACTGACACCAAAAGCGCGCAGATAGAAGTCGAATTTATAACTGTTCTGCAAACTCGACGACACAAAACAACCACTTTCGCCGGCACCAATTCCGGCCGTGTGTACGTGCATGTCAATTATTGTTTGCGCCTCAGATCCTGCGCTCTGGAGAGTTAAACATCCAACCCACAAAACCCCGAGAAAAGATCGACGAACAATTCGGCTCACCAAAAACGCAGGTTCAACCATCCACTTCAACCACCGAAGTTCAACATCGAAAAAATTAACGGGTAAGCTCATCGGCGCGGTTTGGCACCTCATCACCTACATGCAATCAGCATCGCGCCGGCGCGCTGCAAACCGATTAGAAACGCCTGATCGAAAATACTCAAGATAAGCAGCTTGCGGTGAGTAGTATAGGTTCTTAACTTCCGCTAATGTACCGGGAATGTCTAACCGTTGAAGATATGAAAAGCATCAGAGTCATTTGTTCGCTCGCCATATTCGTATTTGGCAATGTGCATGTTATTGCCGAAGACGCCATGCCAGTGAGCATCGTAAAGGCGATACGCGCGCCGATTGCTGAAGAAATCAACCTGATTGGTAATCTCCAAGCGATACAAATTTCGCTCCTGACGAGTGAAGTCGAAGGGCACGTTTCCGCCCTTTCCGTCGATGACGGGGATCGAATAAGCAAAGGCCAAATTGTGGTCGAGCTCGACAATGAACTGGCGACCATAAACACGAATATCGCGAACGCATCGGTCGACGAGACTCAAGCGATATTCTCGGAGGCAGAGCGCCGCTATGCCGAATTAACTGAACTTGCCAAGAAAAAGCATGTTCCGGCAACTAGTGTCGAAACTGCGCGATCTGATATCAACATAGCGGCAGCTCGCCATGCTCAATCACGCGCGACCAGGAGTCGCGCGGACGCACTATTGAAACGACATACGGTTCGCGCACCGTTCGACGGCGTCGTCAATGCGAAACTCATAGAAATTGGGCAATGGGTCGATACGAGCGATCCGCTGATTGAACTTGTTGCGACGAAATTTCTACGCCTCAGAACGCCGGTGCCCCAATCCTATTATTCTCGCGTGGGCGCCGGCACACCTGTTGTGATCCGATTCGACGCCCTACCCAACGAGCTAGTCGAAAGCACGATCACGACGAAAATTCCGGTAACTGACACGCAAGCGAGAACCTTCCCCGTGCATATCGATCTAAGCAACGATCACGAATTACTCGCGCCGGGCATGTCGGCACGCGTATTGCTGCAGATCACCGATGGCCACGGCGCTACTGCGCTGATCGTGCCCCAGGATGCGATTGTTAGACAACCTAACGGCGCACAATCCGTGTGGACGATCGTTGTTGACGATGGAGTCGCAACTGCCGTCCCAAAGAAAGTTAGCACCGGCCGCGTTTACCACAACAATGTCGAAATTTTAGATGGCGAAATAGAACCGGGAACGGAAGTTATAGTGCGCGGAAACGAAATCCTCCGTCCGGGTCAAAGAGTGCGCGTTTCCGGTGAACTGCAAATAGAGTTTTAGCCCGAATATGTTCGAATTTTCCGTCACGAAACCGGTTATTCTCACTGTAGCGGTACTCATCGTGTGTGTATTTGGGGTCAATGCAGTATACCGGCTACCTAAACAGATGATCCCTGATCTTGATGCACGCGTGATTTCGGTGCGAACGTCGTGGCCTGGGGCAACCCCACAAGACGTTGAGAAAGAGATTGTTGTCGAACAAGAGGACTACTTACGTAACATTCCGAATTTGGAACGGATGGTTTCAAACGCGAGTACAGGTCAGGCTCGAATCGAATTAGAGTTCCCCCACGGTGTCGATCTCAACGACGTGTTAATTCGCGTAAACAACTCACTGTCACAGGTTCCCCAATACCCAGAAAATGTCGACGAGCCCAGAATCGTAACGTCATCGACGTCAGATAATCCATTCATGTTTTTTCGCATCACGCCGCAACCCGGGAATCCGAAAAACGTCAACGTTAATATCTTAGAGGACTTTATTCGCGATCACGTCGCGACTCGCCTGGAGCGTATTTCTGGGGTCTCGGAAGTTGAAGTATGGGGAGGATCAGAACGACAAATAAAAATCCACGTTGATCCCGCGCGCCTGGCGGAGCGAGGAATCACTTTACTCGAATTACGCGATGCAATTCGCGGTCGCAATCGCGACGTATCTGGCGGCGATTTGGATTCCGGAAAACGTCGCTACATTGTGCGAACTTTAGGCCGCTTCCAAGATGTTGAAGAAATCAACAAATTACTCATTGCGCGCCGCAACGACATTTCGATCCGGCTTGAGGATGTCGGCTATGCGGAACTCGATAGTTTCGAAGTTCGAACCATGTCCTACGCTAATGGCGTACCGAACGTTACCTTAGGCGTACGACGCATGATCGGCGCAAATGTCGTAACCGTCATGGACGACGTCATGCTCGCCGTCGATACATTAAATGCTGGGACGTTGGGCTCGAAAGGCCTGCGAAT
>CAWLAW010000135.1:0-7256 GCA_963854885.1 Gammaproteobacteria bacterium
TTCTTCGCTCTTGCTACCTCTCACCGACAACGCTCCGCGCTGTACGGTACTCCCTTTCGCCTTGCAGGCTTCGGGTCCGGCCACTCGGTTACCGCCTCCCGGCGTTCATTCCTGCCGTGCTTTAGCACTCGAGCTATGCGCGCATGTACAGAAATCTGGCGTTCATAATACATCAAAATACCGTTCAGAATATTTCAGAACATATCGTTGCGGAATATATGTGGGGTCGCGTAAGCCTCACTGCCGAAACGTCGCACCAAGAGCTTCTAATTCAGCGTTGTTTTAGGCAATCAACGATTCGTGGTCGATATTGAAACGACGCACAGACGGCAGTTCGATCCAGGAACATCAAGGCGCCCAACGATACTACGCAGCCGTCGCTAATTGAATGGAATGCGAATGGTGGGCTTGGGAATCAACAGGTCCCGCATTTTTCCGAATTGCTAAAGCTGACGCGCCGGTAATCCGCCATACATATAGCGCTTCGCAACAAAGAGCATGTGTCTTGCTCTGATTGAAACTGACGGCTGGTTTCTCGAAGGATATATCAACGGATAATAAATTTCCCGTCGCATTTCGATCACGTGTCTACCCTTCCGCATAGGCTGTGCGAATGACGTTGAAGGGCACTTGCCGGTTTATCACGCGTCGGATCTGCACGCCGAAATCTACCAGCTTGGCGACGAACTTTGGTTGCGCGACCATGGCAGCAGTAACGGGACCTTTCGTAACCGCGAACGGCTCAGCGACGATGTGCCGTTGTGCGACGGCGACATGATTCATATTTTTACGAATAAATTCATCCTACGACGCGAAGTACAAGTCGCGCCTCAGGGTGGTGACACTGTAATGATACCGTCGGTGAATTCGCTTTTGCCTAAGCATTTCGTCACCTGAACCAAAGATTTAAAGGAGCTTCTCGATCAACAGTTGGTTGCGCTGCGTTTCGAACTTGCGCGTCGGTGAAAACAAAACATTTCGAGTTTCTCTCGGGACAAGATATGTTGACCTTTTACGAATCGTCGCCTGGCGAGTTCCGTTCGTTTTGTCGAACTTGTGGGTCGGTTATTATCACGCGATTCGACAATGCACGGAGTGTTTATGGTTTTGCGCTTGGCACGCTGGACACCGATCCCGACATCGAAATAGAGCGTCATATCTTCATCAAAGATAAAGCGCCGTGGTTCGACATCACAGACGACTTGCCGCAGTTTGAAAACATGCCGAGTGATCGAGCAGATCCCAAGTGAACTTGGACTAACTTTCGAAAAAAATGAGAATTCGTCGAAAGCTAGAGCAAATGCCCGAATTGCTCTATAGCGCTCAACAATCAATTCGTCGATGCGTGAGAAGACACCCTCTGTCGGCACTGATTCTCAAGAAAATCTCTGACTACAACCGTCGATTCGCCGCAACAGCTTATTTTTCCCTGGTTATGAGGTATAAATAAGGATTACAACGCCCCAAATTAGGATCGAAATCGATGGCTTTACAATTTGACAACATTATTGATGCCGACGGTCATATTCTCGAACCGGCCGATATGTGGGAAAAATACATTGATCCGGCGTTTCGCGACCGCGCGCTGCGTATCGTTAAGCACGGCGATAAGGAAGTCGTCGAAATGGACGGCAAGGCATCGCAGTTTTTCGACGTCAAAATATTGAGCATGTTGGGCGCCATGGGCAAGAGTACCGATGAGCTGGCCGCGATGCAGGATCTCCCCTACCCAGGTAGCGCGCCATTTGGCTCGATGGAGCCCAAAGAACGCATGCAACAACTCGACCAGGAAGGAATTGCTAAAGCGATCTTATATCCGAGCCTCGGCTTAACCTGGGAGTGCGAAGTCGAAGACCCAGCTTTGTCGATGGCCTATGCACAAGCTTATAACCGTTGGATTTGCGATTTTTGTTCGGACACCAACGGACGATTAATTGCCGCCGCACATATTTCCTTGGCTGATCCTGCAGGCGCTGCCGCAGAATTGAAACGCGCCGTTGAAGCGGGGGCAAAAGGCGCGTTCTTAGCACCGTATACGTTGACCCGCATACCCCATGCGCATCCAGATCACGACGTGTTTTGGGCCACCGCGCAAGAGCTCGATGTCCCGGTCGCGATTCACCCGATGGCGGAGCATCCGAAAATTCGTACTTACCAGCGCTTCAACGGCATGAGCAAGGCTGGTTGGATGCAAAATGCACTCGGCATGCAAGGTCCACAGCAAGCGTTTTATGGACTCTTTCAATGGGGTTTATTCGATCGCTTTCCAAATATTAAAGCGATTTTGCTGGAATCCGGCGCGGGTTGGATCGGCGCAGCCTTGGACCGTATGGACACAACATATGCCACAAGTCTCGGCGACAACGTGCCATTGAAAGAAAAGCCAAGCGCCTACTTTAAACGTCAGTGCTGGATTTCCGGCGACCCCGACGAACGCGCGCTGGCCCATGTTGTCGACTATGTCGGTGACGATCGGTTCTTCTGGGCAACGGACTATCCACACTTCGATCACCCGAGCAACTACATGGAAGAACTTGAAGGGCTTGTTGCACCGTTGTCTGAGAAAGCGCGCAATAATCTACTCGGTGATAGCGTCGCAAGTGTTTATAAACTTCAGTAACTCGGCCGCTAATACAAAGACAAGTCGCCGGTAATTACGTCGATTTGTTCGGATTCGTCAGGACCGATTGCACATGCAGTTAAGGTGGGAACGCCGTTGAATTCAGTGCGCCCACTATCGCGTATTAGATGACTCTCTAACCCAGCTTCGCGCGCTTTTGCATGATGGGCTAACAATTCCTCTTCTGAGTTTACCTTCAGGCAGACTTTCGCCATGCCCTGGGATATCCAATGCTGTTCGGGGCCCGTCAATGCGAGCGTGAAGTCACCATCTAAACTCGGCAATTGCCTCATCCGGTTAACTAAGAACGCCATGGATGCGTGAGAGCCTTGGGCAATCTCTTTGCCGCGACGCATCTTTAAGTCCTTGCGTATCAAAATAATTTGTTTAATTGTCGATTCCCCCATTGAGTCATAATCCTGCGTGAACGTGTAGCGAGGAACATTATTGGGCATCTCAGATTGCCCGTTTGCTGCGGGCCCTGCATTCCTGTGGGAGCCGGCTTCGACCACCGGGTCACGCACTATCCATCTCGGCGCTAATGTTTTCTCAAAAGGCGCCGGTTCACAAGGTTCCCTCCAGCGTAATATAACTAGAAAGGACCACGATGGGACAAACCACTGTCGAGGTATCTTTCGAGACGTTGCGTATGGCGCTACCGCTCATGTCAAAGCATAAAATACCGGTCACCCGCGAAAATTACTGGGTGTGGTACCAATACATCTCCGGCGAGAATGAGCCGTTAAAGGAATCTCGCGACAGAAGCCTAGAGAAAAACCAGTCGATAAATAGCGAAACCACGGCTGCGCTACACCGCCGATATGTCCAGTCTGCTGATCAGGAGCGGCTGATAAGCGCCGAGGATACAATCCGCAAACTAGTCGATGGAATGGGGACGTCGCTCGATAGCGCCGATTTCGAAGTGTCTAAATACGAGGCGTCACTCGACGAATGCGCGGAAGAATTATCTGAAGATCTATCGGCCGATCGCTTTAAGTCGTTAGTTGGGGTGCTGAGCGAAAGCACGAAACGCATGCACGAAGGCAGCGCAAACCTACACTCCCACCTCGACCAAAGTCGCGAGGAAATGAAGCTGTTGAAAGAAGAATTAAAGCGCGCCAAGGCGCAGGCAAAAACTGATCCAATGACCGCCCTCGCGAATCGAACTGGCTTTAAAGAAAGTCTGGATGCCCTGCGTGACGAAGAGGAGCATCGAGCCGCAACGCATAGCTTGTTAATCGCAGATATCGACAAATTCAAAAATATCAATGAACCCTACGGCCATATTTTCGGCGATAAGATTATAAAAGTCGTCGCTAAAGCGCTCGAGAAACTCACCAAAGGAAAAGACATTGCGGCGCGATTCGGCGGCGAAGAATTTGTTGTTGTGTTACCCGGAACCAATATAAAGGGCGGTGTCGTGGTGTCGGAATCTATTCACCAAAACCTCGAGAATGGTCGGGTTTTTAATCCGAAAACAAAGGAAGAAATCCAACGTGTGACGATATCGATTGGCGTAACTACGTTTAATCTAAACGAGGACATTGAAGCGGTGATCGAACGCGCAGATGCAGCGCTCTATCGCGCCAAAGAAGGGGGACGCAAGCGCGTCGAAGTTGGGGAAGTCGTACCTGCAATGCAAGCGGTAGGTGGCTAAACAACAATTAATGGGTTGCGGCGCCCTCCGCGCCAATTCCTGTGTGCGCGCGCACAAGTTGATCATCGAATGCTTTGGCCGATTTCGCCGCCCCGGTGCCATTATCCAGAAGCGATAAAACGATTATGGAAAAGATACTCGCGGTCATGGAAAATAAAGCCGGGTATTTGTACGGAAATATCGGCGCTGCATTGCCCAAGGTATCCACCCAAATCGTCGGACCTAGCACGATTAATCCGACTGTAGTCAGCAGCCCAATCGTGCCGCCGGCAACAGCGCCGAACGTCGTTAAGCCTCGCCAGTACATCGATAGAAACAGTATGGGGAAATTGACGCTCGCGGCGACCGAAAACGCCAGCACAACCATGAACGCAACATTCTGTTCTTCGAAAGCGACGCCTAAGCTCATCGCGAGGACCCCTAAAACCACCGTCGCAATCCGCGACAACCGCACGACGTCTGTCTCGTTTGCTTGACCCTTGCACAAGACATTCACATAGATGTCGTGCGAAACGGCCGACGCGCCGGATAATGTGAGTCCTGAGACGACCGCGAGAATCGTCGCGAACGCCACGGCAGAAATGAATCCTAAAAACACATCACCGGCAGCGGCTTTCGACAAATGGATCGCCGCCATGTTGCTGCCACCAATGAGCTTGCCAGTCACGTCATCGAAAAAATTCGGATCGCCGGCTACGAACACGATCGATCCAAAACCAAGTATGAAAACTAATATATAGAAGTAGCCAATAAAGCCGGTCGCATAGAGCACAGAGCGGCGCGCTTGACGGGCGTCCGGTACGGTGAAAAAACGCATTAATATGTGCGGCAATCCGGCTGTGCCGAATACCAACGCCGTGGCTAACGATATTACAGAAATCGGATCCGATACTAAGCCGCCTGGTGCGAGCACGGCAATGCCATTTGTGTGTAGCTCAGACGCTTGTCGAAACAAACTCTCTAGCGAAAAATCGAGATGCACCATAACCATTATGGCCAGTACCGTCGCGCCGAACAAAAGCAACGTTGCCTTGATAATTTGCACCCAGGTCGTCGCAATCATACCGCCGAACGTCACGTAAATTATCATTAGTACGCCGACCGTCACGACAGCGCCTTCATACGGCAGCCCGAACAATAATTCGACGAGTTTACCTGCACCAACCATCTGAGCGATCAAATAGAGGACCACCGCAACGAGTGTCCCGCTCGCCGACAATAGGCGTACAGGATTCGCGTCGAGACGAATTGCGACCGCATCTGTGAACGTGTACTTGCCGAGATTACGTAAGCGCTCGGCCAACAGAAACATCACGATGGGCCAGCTGGCGATACCGCCAATAACATAAATCAAACCGTCAAAACCGCCCACGAAAATCAACCCAGACACGCCCAGCAGGGACGCCGCCGACATAAAATCGCCGGCTATAGCTAAGCCATTCTGGAAGCCCGTAACGCTTCGACCTGCGGCGTAGAAATCTTGTGAAGTTTTAGTGCGTCGCGCCGCCCAATACGTGATGCCAAGCGTTATCACGACGAACCCCAGAAACATGGAAATTGCGGTCACGTTTATCGGCGCGGCAGAATCGCCAGCCCATGCAAACGACGGCATAGCGCCAATTAATCCGACGAACAATACTTTCATATGAAGATCAAATAGCGAATAGTTAGTCGGTTTCATTGCGACGAGGGGGTCGCGGTTCGGCATCAAGATTCGTGATCTGGACCGCATGCAGCACGCTTGGCCGCCTCCACGATTGCTCGTGTCGCCGGATCGAAATCATTGTTCGCGCGGACAACGTAGATTCCGGTCAATACCAATGCCAGCAATATAACACTCAAACCAAGAGGTATTCCTACAGTAATCACCGTACCACGGTATAACGGCGCGGCGAGAAGCTCCGGTTTATATGCAACGATCATGATGAAAGCGTAGTAGCTAGCCAGCAAGATACCCGTCAACGTCCAACTGAACCGACTTCGTCGTTTTCGCAATGCGTGAAATGCTCGATTACTGTTGATGTGATCGGACAATAACGCCAAGTGGTTTTGTTCATCTACCATAGCTTTGCGCTCGCCAGTCTGGCGCCTTCGGCAAGCGCCTCAAACTTCTTCCACACGACTGACGCTGCAACACACTCCCATCCAGCAAACGTGCCGAACCCACAATCCGCGCCAGCAATTACGCGCTCCTTGTCGCCTACCGCATCGACAGCCTCAAGGATCCGGTTACACACCACTTGCGGATGTTCGACATAATTCACGGTCGAGTCGATTACCCCGGCCAGTAGCAACGTGTCACTAGGCAGCGGTTGCGCTTTGAGTGATGCGTATTCATGTTGGTGACGTGGATTCGCAAATTCCAGCGAGAAAGCCCCGACGTTAGCATCGCGGATAATGGGCAGCACATCGGCCAATGGAATGTCGTGATCGTGGGGGCCGTCGTAGTTTCCCCAACACACGTGTAAACGGATCCGTTCTTTCGGAATATTAACGCAGGCGTCGTTAATCGCATCGATGTGAATTGCGATTGCCTCCTGAAAATCTTTGACTGTCCCGTTTTGAAACATGCCATGCCATTCCATCGCCAGGTCGGGGCAATCGAGCTGCAGTAAATAGCCACGCTCATGGATCAATTCGTATTCTTGTCGCAGCTCGGCCGCTACGGCCCGCACGTAAGATTCGTGTGAATCGTAGTGACCCGCGTTGCGCATGGTGGTGCAAACGATCCCCGGTGAGGCCGCGGTCATAAACGTCTCCTCAAAAGCCCCGGTGTGAACTGCCAGCGCCGCATCGAACATGTCACATTCACGCTTTGCCGGTTGCAAATCTTTATAGCGAACAACGCTTTCCGCGGCCGGGGCGTCAAAAACCTTTGAGGTGTTCATGAGACGACGCGCCCACATTTCTGCGAAATCCGGGTGGTCCGCGAAATCACGAAACACGTCGCGTTCGCTAACACCGCCAAATCCGTCCAAG
>CAWLAW010000136.1:0-7224 GCA_963854885.1 Gammaproteobacteria bacterium
TCGAGTCTTATGAGAAATCCTTTCGACCGGTGATAGAAGAAATTCAGCCGGCAACCCGACTAGCTGCAAAATGGTACGTGCCGCGAACGTCGTTTCGCTACGTGTTACGAGATGCAGCAATGCGTTACGTGCCGGACGCTTTTTTTCAGCGCTACTTCAAAAATAAATATTCGAAAGCGTGAGCAATGCCGTTGGCTAATTCGACGCGACTCGTGTTTACGCTTGATTTAGAGGAGCATCGTCCCGACGATTCGTTTCCTAAGCGCTATCCTGAAATCACCTATACTTTGTTGGAGTTCTTGGAACGGCGCAAAATTGAGGCGACCGTTTTTGTGCTCGGCCGTATCGTTCGCGACGATCCCAAACTCATCCAGGAAATATCGAGCCGTGGTCATGAAATAGCGTACCATTCCGTCGATCATGTACATCTCACTGTTGAAAACCCCGACCGTTTCCGCAATCAAGCTACTGAGTACAAAAAGAAGATCGAGGATTTAATCGGCAAACCCGTGCAGGGGTACCGTGCGCCAGCATTTTCTTTGACACGTGAAAGCTTGTGGGCAGTGGAAACTCTTCAGGAACTTGGGTTTACGTACTCTTCCAGCGTCATGCCTGCAAAGAATCCAGTGTACGGATTTCCCGGAGCGCCGATGCGTCCATTCAAATGGCCTAACGGTTTACTTGAAATACCGGCGCCGGTTGCCCGCTGCGGCCCGATGACAATTCCATTTCTCGGCGGTTTCTATCTGCGTTACTTACCGAACCGTCTGATCCAGAAGCTGTTAAAGAACGGCGCCCCAGAGCAGTGTTATTGGGCCTACTGTCATCCGTACGATTTTGACCACAAGGAGAGATTTTTCCGCATCGATGGCACTTCCTTACTGGTCAGTGCGTTACTTTGGTTTAACCGACGCCACACGTTCGAAAAACTCGAATCGATATTTCCGCTGACGGGGGATGGTCAACGAAGCTTTGCGAGCCTAATCGCTGCGGGAGAGTTCGACGACGCTATCGCTTACAGGCCATGACGCGCTGATCGTATCGTGACTCTCGACAGAAGGGGTTTAGCTTAGTAGGGAGTCTTGTGCACGCAATTCCGAACATCAAGTCGTCCAATCGCATGATCGCTATTCCACCGATGAATCGGACGAAAATGGGTTCCTATCGGAACTGCGGCATAACCTCCTTAGCGAACAGCTCAACGGATCCCATCACGTCGGCGCCGCGAATGCCGGGCATGTGCATCCAACACACCATCTCGCTTGGATCGACTTCAGTTTCGTAGCGCTTAATCGACTCGATAGCGAAATCTGGGTCGCCGATTATGTAGCGATCTTTAAAGCCTTCGAAATCGACCTGATCGTGATCGGTAATCACACTCCCGTCATCCGCCCGAAGAACACGGTCGCCGGCGGCAGACGCCTTGCCATAGAGTTCGCGATAAAGATGATTAACCGCCGGCGCGGCAATAGCTTCCGCCTCAGCTTGTGTTTTTGCGACGAAAACTTGACGAATAATCGGCCTCTCGGGGATCGACCAATTGAGTTCAGCCGCCATCGCTTCGTATGGCGCGTAGTGCTCTTTTAGCTCGCCGACGCCGTGGCGAGGGGACATAATTTGCACTGCGTGACGCTTCGCGGCGCGGCGCAGTGATTGCGTCGCCGAGACTCCGTACCAAATCGGTGGATGCGGCTTTTGCATTGGTTTCGGGGTCATCACCGTCGGTGGTACTTGGAAATATTTTCCCTTGAATTCGAATTCATCTTCTGTCCAAGCAGTGACCATTAAATCAAGGGATTCTTCGAATCGGCCAACCCGTTCATCGCGGGGGATCCCGTGGGCGGCGAATTCTTCAGCGACGTAGCCTGGAGCAACACCGAAAACGAATCTCCCTTGTGATAAGTTGTCGAGAACCGCGATGTCCTCGGCCAACTTCAACGGGGCATACATTGGAACGAGGAGGACGGCTGTTCCGATTCGCATGCTTTTCGTTACGGCGGCCGCACCCGCACAAGCGATCAACGGCCCAGGGCACAATCCATCGGTCTTCACATGGTGAGTTGCCATAAACATGGACTCGAATCCCAGCTCCTCCGCTCGCGGGAGACAGTCAAGCATATCCTGGTAGGGTTCGTTCCATTGGATTCCACAACCCGGCGGAAGTTGGAAAGTGAACATGAGTCCGAATTTCATAGCGACAACCCGTCTACTTTTGGCATGTCAGCATTACAGGCTTAATTGTGCAGCCAATGTCACCTAATGTTTGACGCACGGCATCCGCGACTTCCGTCGAATTCGGACCATCTCCGTGAATGCAGAGGCTTTCCGCGTCGAGAGAAATCAGCGTGCCGTCGTTTGCCTCGACTTGACCGGTTTCGACATAGCGCCGCACCTGTGAGGAGGCGAATTTCACGTCTGTTAGGTGCTTCTGCCGTTGGATTATCAACGACCCATCGGGAGCATAGATAAGATCCGGATAAATTTCGCCCACCACCCGAATCCCTAATTTTTTGGCCGCGGTAGGCATAGCCGCCGTGGTTGGTGCCGGCCAATATAATATCGGGTCGTCCGAAAGTTCATTAATTGCGCTTGCTACTGCGTCGGCAAGGTCCTGGTCGGTTTTTAAAACTGAATAAAACGCGCCGTGGGGTTTGATGTGATGGAGCTTCAATCCTTGGGTCGCCAGGGCCGCCTGAAGCGCGCCGACTTGATAGATGACATAGGCGTATGCGTCATCTTGGGTGATGTTCATCGCGCGGCGTCCGAATCCCAAGAGGTCGGGGAGTCCGGGGTGTGCGCCAACTGCAATGTTATGTTCTTTAGCTAGGCGAACAGTATCCAACATCGTCACGGGATCGCTAGCATGGAATCCACAGGCGACATTTGCGGTCGTTATCTTGGGCATCATTCCCTTATCGTCGCCCATATTCCAATTGCCAAAGCTCTCGCCCATGTCGCAATTTATGTCCATCATCTCAAGCATTTCGATTCTCCACAGGCTAGATAGCGGTAGTCTACTGTGTCGTCCCCGCGATCCGCTAGGTTTCTTCAACATTTGCTAACGGCTTATTCTGTTCTAGTGGTGGTCGCCGGATTTTCGTCTTAGTCGAAAATAAATAGCCGCTAATTTGACAGCATTCCGCTGGGCCACGATAATCGCCTGCCCTCGTACAATGATATGTGTAGTTATTGTCCGAGCCGTGGATCGAAGCGATGAACGTCCACTTGCACTTATTTGGGATAACATATCCAACACACAATGCGCCCGTAGCTCAGCTGGATAGAGTACCTGGCTACGAACTAGGGGGTCGGAGGTTCGAATCCTTCCGGGCGCGCCATATTAAAAGAGGCCCGTTAGGGCCTTTTTTAATATGGGGGTGTGGAAGTGAGCACGGATCTCCCAAGGTTCGACTATCTTCCGAAGGAAGAGCGGACGCCGAAGGCGCCCCTTTAGGGGAGAGCAAACAAGCCTTTGTTTGCGAATCACAAATTGCGATAGAGCAATCTGGACAACCGCAGGTTGCGCCATCGGGGTGAGAAAAACGAATCTTCGTTTTTCGCATCAATCCTTCCGGGCGCGCCATATTATAAGACGCCCGTTAGGGCCATTTTCAATATGGCGCGTGTGAAATTGAGCACGGTTCTCCGATCGGACGACGATGTTCTGGAGCCCTAATTGGCAAGCCCGGATCATACCGACCGCTATTTCCATCCAGAATCGATGTAATCAGCCAAACCGGCGGCTGCTAATCGATGACCCTGTTCAGTCCAGTGACCGTCGTACTCAAAGTATAGGTTTTCTGCACTGTTTTCATCATAGTTTATGGCCAACTCGGTGAAGTCGACGACCGGAATATCTGCTGCAGTTAACGCCGCAGTAAGCCGATGGTTTACGGTCAGTCGATACGGATCCAAGTCTTTTCCGTACTGTTCGAGTACGCTTTGCCAAAGTTTGTCCTGCACCTGTTCGCGTGTCGGAATAAGCAAAACGACGACCTTATTTCCATCGTTTCTAATTAGTTCCACGAACGACTGGATAAATTTTGAGGTCCTCGGCACGGCGTTTTCTACCGCCGCCTCGTTGTATATCATCGGCGGCTGCGGATCGTCGCAAGCACCTAGTTTCTTACACAGGCTATCCAAATTTGCATTAGTTTTGACTACATAATTTAGTACCGCGTAGGTAGCTACTCGCGAACCAAGAAAGGTTTTTAATCGGTATACCCAACCGTTGTCGAATTCGGTTCCAATTCGCAGTGAGCTATTTGGAGATTGGTCCGTTCCAATCAAATCATTACCAACAAACAAGCTAATGATGACGCCGTCGATTTTGTCGTTTTTGCGAAATATTTCTTCGTACACCCGTCGATAGTGGCCTAGATTTGTTCCGGAATGTCCACCGTTGTATACGTGAATGTTCGCATCGATTTTCTGTAGGGAACGTTCGAGAACCTTCGAATAGGCCCTATCCAAAGGAACGCCATATCCTTCTGCAAAGGAATCACCTAAAACGAGTACGCTGTTGTCAGAAATTTCGTGGATATTTCTATCGTTGCGAAACCCATCAGCGTTAATTCTGATTTCATAGTCCCATTCAAGGTGCCGAGACCGCTGTATTTGATTCGGTTCGTAAGTTAAATCGTTGTTGAACAGGGCCGGCACAAATGCTAATCGCTCCGGCATCAGAAAACGTAACGCAATTTCTAATGCACCGAACGACAGTGCCGATGAAATCAACAGAAGTAGAAGGTTTTTTACCACTTGTAATACTTCACTATCCGAATTTATTTGAAATGATTGTACCTTGGGATGCACCGACATGGCTCCGAAGCAGATGCCGCGACGACGCTATTGTAGTTTCCGAACAACGATAAATGAATTCTTGGCGTTGGCCGTCTACGCTTGAACTTCGACAACTGGACCTACATCGCTCTCGGTAATTAGTTAGTAGGATATCTGATGGGTATCCCAGAGGAAAATTGTCGGCAATTAATTTTCTCTGCACAGTTAGCGACGCGGATGGAAAAACATGATCGCTATCACGCGAACAATAACTGAAGAGGTATTTGGCAGTGAAAACAAAAAAATAGAGGAATAGGTGACGATTTAGCTACGCTATTAAGCCAGATTTTTATATCATTCGGTATCATCGCTTTAATTGATTTGGCATCCCAATGTTGATGCTGCTGTCTGGATATTTTGATAACGGAAAATGGAATGAAAAAAAATGCTTCACCGCATATTGCGATTCGTGACACAAATCTCGAAATTTGTGCGCCACTGTATGACCTAGTTGTCAACGAAATGTTGCCGGATTTGGGCATGGAGGAAACGTCTTTTTGGAAGCTACTTGCAGACGTGATCGAAGAGATGGCTCCTAAGAACAATATCCTTTTGTTACGGCGCTACCAATTGCAGGCTGAAATAAATACCTGGCACCAGGCACGATGCGATGCACCGCACGATCATGCGCAATATAGGAAGTTTCTTGAAGACATCGGGTACTTGCTGCCCGAAGGACCGGATTTCGAAATAACAACTGAAAATGTTGACGAAGAAATAGCAACTATTGCAGGTCCTCAGTTAGTCGTACCAGTTAAGAACGCTCGTTACGCATTGAATGCCACGAACGCGCGTTGGGGATCTCTATATGACGCACTCTATGGAACGGATGTTATTTCGGAGCAGGGAGGCGCCGAAATTACCCCGTCCTACAATTCAATACGAGGCGACCGGGTAATCGAGTACGGACGACAGTTCCTTGATGAAATTGTTCCTCTGGTGAACGGCACTCATACTAATGCCGTTGATTACACCGTCGCAGACGGTCAACTATGCATCGACCTTAACGACGGCACGACGACGAGTCTGAAGCAATCGGAAAAATTCGCCGGCTACAATGGGCGAGTTGATGCGCCGTCAGAAATTCTACTGCGTAACAATAATTTGCACGCGGTAATACAATTCGATCCCAGCGATTCCGTTGGCAAGGCAGACGTCGCGAAAATTAAAGATATTGTTATTGAATCCGCGATCACGACCATACAAGACTGCGAAGATTCGGTTGCGGCGGTCGATGGCGAAGATAAAGCGGATGTCTATCGCAATTGGCTCGGATTAATGCGAGGAAATCTCACAGAAACGTTTGCCAAAGGCAAAAAGACAGTAACCCGAAAGCTGGCCTCGGATTTGCATTTCATTGATCCACACGGAAAACCGTTCTCCATGCATGGAAGAGCGATGCTACTGGTCCGAAACGTTGGCCATTTAATGACCAATGAAGCCGTACTAATGAACGGACAGGAAGTGCCAGAAGGGATACTGGACGCAGTGATTACAGCGACCATTGCGCTTTATGATCTCAAAGGTCTGAATCAACTACGAAACTCTCGGCACGGGTCGATGTATATCGTGAAGCCGAAAATGCACGGGCCAGAAGAAGTAGAATTTACCTGCGAATTGTTTGCGAAAGTAGAAGACGTGTTAAGGCTTCCACGGCACACCCTTAAAATCGGTATTATGGATGAGGAGCGGCGTACAACAATAAACCTAAAAGAATGTATTCGCGTCGCGAAAAATCGGCTGATTTTTATCAACACAGGGTTTCTAGACCGGACCGGCGACGAGATCCATACGTCGATGGAAGCTGGCGTCATGATTCGTAAAGCGGACATGAAAGAAGAACCATGGATGTCCGCATACGAGGATTGGAATGTCGACGTTGGTCTCGCCTGTGGGCTTCAAGGTGTCGCTCAAATTGGTAAGGGAATGTGGCCAAAACCTGACTTAATGAAAGAGATGCTGGATTCTAAAATTGAACATTTAGAAGCTGGTGCAAGCACTGCTTGGGTTCCGTCTCCGACTGCCGCAACGCTGCATGCGCTTCACTATCACAAAATACTTGTCAGTGAGAAGCAAGACAAAATAAAAAATAGGGAACAGGCGGAACTTAACAGTATCTTAAAAATTCCGCTGCTCGGCGCACAACTGCTAAACGAAGAACAAATACAACAAGAGTTGGACAACAACTGCCAGGGAATTTTGGGTTATGTCGTTCGATGGATTGATTCCGGTGTCGGTTGTTCAAAAGTCCCTGACATAAATGATATTGGCCTAATGGAAGACCGAGCCACTCTGAGAATTTCCAGCCAGCATATAGCAAACTGGCTACGCCACGATTTCGTTCGCCGCACCCATGTATTGGAAACCATTAAACGAATGACA
>CAWLAW010000137.1:0-7224 GCA_963854885.1 Gammaproteobacteria bacterium
ATTCGGACGAAAGCGAACCGGGAACCTGTAAAGATCGAGACATCTTACGATTTAATCCACACGCCTTGGTCGAAGGCATGGCAATTGCCGCTTACGCGATCGGCGCGACCGTAGGTTACAACTACATGCGTGGCGAATTTATGGATGAACCCTGTCGTCGTTTTGAAGCCGCACTTGCCGAAGCGTACGAACAAGGCTATCTCGGCAGTGACATTTTAGGCTCAGGCATTGAGGTCGAACTCTATAACCATTTAGGTGCTGGCGCGTATATCTGCGGCGAAGAGACCGCACTGCTGGAATCTCTCGAAGGAAAGAAAGGCCTGCCTCGTTTCAAGCCGCCATTTCCGGCGGGATACGGTCTGTACGGACAGCCAACAACGATTAATAACACCGAATCGCTCGCTTCCGTGCCGACGATAATGCGTAACGGGGCCGAATGGTTTGCCGGACTGGGCAAGGAAAACAACGGCGGTACAAAAGTGTTTTCGGTTAGTGGCCACGTCAACAATCCCGGAAACTTTGAAATTCCGATGGGTACACCCTTTAAGGACCTGCTAGCGCTCGCGGGCGGTATCCGAGACGGACACGAATTCAAGGCGCTAATTCCCGGCGGCTCGTCCGTTCCCGTGCTGACCGCCGAAATAGCGATGCAGCTAGATATGGACTACGACTCCATTTCCGGAGCCGGCTCAATGCTCGGATCGGGGGCGGTCATCGTGATGGACGAAACGGCCGACATGGTCAAGGTCTTGCAACGTATATCACGCTTCTATTACGCCGAATCGTGTGGCCAATGTACGCCATGCCGCGAGGGCACAGGTTGGTTGTATCGAATGCTAACTAAAATCGTGGAAGGAAAAGGCGCGCTGGAGGATTTAGACAAGCTAGACGATGTTGCGTCCAAAATTGAAGGTCGCACTATTTGCGCGCTTGGCGACGCAGCTGCGATGCCTGTGCGTAGTTTTATCCGAAATTTTCGCCCCGAGTTCGAGCACTATATTGAAACCGGAACGAGCATTTTAAGTGCGACAAAATCGGCGGCGGCTTAGATGAGCGAAGACGAAATCACAATCGAAGTAGACGGCCAGAGTATCCCTGCGCGCAAGGGGTCGATGCTGATCGAGGCCACTGACGCCGCGGGGATCTACATCCCACGGTTTTGCTACCACAAACATTTGACGATAGCGGCGAATTGCAGAATGTGTTTAGTCGAGGTCGAGCGAGCGCCTAAACCATTACCGGCATGTGCAACGCCGGTAATGGACGGCATGAAAGTCTCGACGAATTCCGAGTATGCAATAGATGCTCAACGGTCGACGATGGAGTTTCTTCTCATCAACCATCCGTTGGACTGCCCAATTTGCGATCAGGGCGGCGAATGCGAGTTGCAAGATTTAGCGATGGGATATGGTGGCGACGTTTCGCGCTACGCGGAGCGTAAAAGGGTTGTGCGCGATAAAGACATTGGTCCTCTCGTTCAAACGGATATGACCCGGTGTATTCACTGTACGCGGTGCATACGGTTCGGCGAGGAGATAGCCGGGTTACGCGAATTAGGCGCAACCGGCCGCGGCGAAGATATGGAAATTGGTACGTATATCGAGAAATCGATGAGCTCTGAATTGAGTGGCAACGTAATCGATTTATGCCCCGTTGGCGCATTGACTTCAAAACCATACCGATACTCGGCCCGCGCATGGGAACTGCAACAACGCGACGGTATCGCACCGCATGATTGTCTCGGTTCGAACGTTCATTTCCACATTAAAGGATCCAATGTTAAACGGGTTGTGCCTAAGGACAACGCGGCGGTCAACGAGACCTGGCTCTCTGATCGCGACCGCTTCAGTTACGAGGCATTGTCAAGCGACGATCGATTATTAAGCCCGCGCATTAAACGCGACGGCGAGTGGCACGATTGTGATTGGGAAGTTGCGTTAACTGCGGTAACTGAACGACTTGCGGAATTGGATGCGGGCGGGTCACTTGGCGCGCTTGCGTCTCCTTCGTCGACGACTGAAGAATTCTATTTATTACAGCGTCTTGTACGCGAGCTTGGCGGAAATAACATCGACCACCGACCGCGACAAATCGATTTTTCTGCAGACTGTATTGCGCCACTTGCACCGTCGCTTGATAGTCGACTTGACGAACTGGAAGCGGCCGATGCAATCTTGATCATTGGAGCGAATCCACGCTTGGATCAGCCGCTGATAAATCATCGCATTCGCAAAGCAGCGTTGCGCGGCGCTGAAATCATCGTTGTTAATCCCATCGATTACGATTTCAATTTCCCGGTAACACGAAAATTCATATCGAAGCCGAGCGAGATTACATCAGTTGTAGGCGCATTCGCGAAGCAAGCGGTCAACACGTCGAACTTAAATAACGCGGACGAGAATCTAGACGCTTTTGTCGTTGATGAAGAACATGAGGCAGTCGTAGAGAAACTGATCGCGGCGAAAAACTGCATAATCATCACCGGCAATTACGCTCAGCGGCATCCTGAGTTTGGGCAACTTTTTGCACTAGCCCAGCTCCTCGCGCAAGCAACGAGCGCTCGTCTAGCCGAATTAACTGACGGCGCGAATAGCGCTGGAGCATGGTTAGCAGGGGCTGTGCCGCACCGCGGGCCCGGTGGAAGGAAACTCGTGGCCGCAGGCCTAGATGCCGATCGTATGTTCGATAAGCCGCTATCGAGTTATATCGTTCTTGGCTTGGAGCCGGAACTGGATTGTTTGCGGCCGCAAAAAGTGATCGAGGCTCTGCGTAGCGCATTTGTTGTGGCGTTAACGGCGTTTCAAAGTCCCTCACTCGAAACAGCGGCCGACGTCCTATTGCCCATCGCGGCTTTCGCCGAAAATGAAGGCAGTTACGTCAACGCATTAGGCCAGTGGCAATCATTTGCCGCAGCGATACGAGCGCCGGGGGAGGCGCGTCCGGCTTGGAAGGTAATACGCTTAGTCGGTGACAATTTAGAACTCCCAGGCTTCGACGCTATCAATGTCGCCGATGTCACTGGCGATATCTCGGCACTGTGTGAGGGAGCGGAGCAACCAAATTGTGAAAAAGGCAATGTGATTATAGAAACTCCACAAAAGAGCAGCGGAAAACATGAAGCTGTGGTCGAGATTCCGATGTACGCAGGGGACGCCCTCGTGCGGCGTGCCGCTGCACTTCAAAAAACGCCCCAGCGACAACGCGATTGCGTTTACTTAAATGGCGCCGACATTAAGCAACTTGGATTGCGGGTCGGCGGTCAGGCGGTCATTAAAGGCGACGGGATTGAGGCGGTCATGGCCGTTGCGGCCGATGAACGTATTGGCAAGGGGACGTACTTGCTTTATGGCGCACACACGGGTGCAACCGCATTCGGTGGCGCACGCCAACTTCAAATCGCCAAGGCGTAAGAGAGAGTCAACGAAAGTCCGATGTTTGATTTGTTGCGCGCCTACTTAATTTTTCTGCCGGATCCGATTACAACCACTGTGATCATTCTGATCCAAATTGTCATGATCGTGATCCCGCTCATGCTTTCGGTCGCTTATCTAACATTCGCGGAACGCAAAATAATTGGTTTCATCCAAGTTCGCATTGGCCCTAATCGAGTAGGACCACGTGGCTGGCTCCAGCCAATTGCCGATGCGTTAAAGCTCTTATGTAAAGAAGTCATTATTCCTGCCGGTGCCGATCGCCTGCTGTTTGTGTTGGCGCCCATCTTAGCTCTGGGTCCCGCGCTTGCCGCTTGGGCTGTGATACCTTTCGGATCGGAAATCGTTCTCGCAAATATAAATGCTGGCTTGCTTTATATTCTTGCGCTCACCTCGCTTGGCGTTTACGGCATCATCATCGCTGGTTGGGCATCGAACTCAAAATATGCTTTTCTTGGCGCGATGCGTTCAGCAGCTCAAATTGTCTCCTACGAAATCCCAATGGGATTCGCCTTAGTCGGTGTGCTAGTTGCCGCGGGAAGCTTGAATTTGGGCGATATTATTGAAGCGCAGCGAGGCAACCCGTTAACCTGGTTCTGGTTGCCGTTGCTGCCATTGTTCGTCATATATTTTATATCCGGATTGGCCGAGACAAACCGTGCACCGTTCGACGTTAGCGAAGGTGAATCCGAAATCGTTGCCGGATTCCATGTCGAATATTCAGGTATGGCGTTCGCTTTATTCTTCTTGGCAGAATACGCGAACATGATAATGATCTCGGCACTTACGGCGGTGCTTTTTCTCGGCGGCTGGTTGTCACCGTTGCCAATTTGGTCGGATGTACCGATTGTCGGATTATTTTTCGCTGACGGGATCCACTGGTTTGTCTTCAAGACCGCGTGGTTTCTATTCTGCTTTCTGTGGATTCGAGCGACCTTCCCGCGGTTTCGATACGATCAGATTATGCGCCTCGGATGGAAAGTATTTTTACCGATAACGATTGTTTGGCTAGTCGTTGTTGCGACAATGGTGGTTTATCAAATACCGCCGTGGTTCGACAAGGCATGAACAGGGGTCGAATATGAGTACGCTAAAATTTTTGAAAAATTTAACGTTGTTGGAACTCGTAAAAGGGCTGCGATTGACAGGACGGCACCTGTTCGAGCGAAAAATTACGGTTCAATATCCTGAAGAGAAGACCCCGCAGTCGCCGCGCTTTCGCGGCCTGCACGCGCTACGGCGTTACCCAAACGGCGAGGAGCGCTGCATTGCCTGCAAATTATGCGAGGCAGTTTGTCCAGCTGTTGCGATAACAATCGAATCTGAACCGCGCGATGACGGTACCCGGCGCACGACTCGTTATGATATCGATCTCACAAAATGTATTTTTTGCGGGTTTTGCGAGGAATCTTGCCCGGTAGATTCTATCGTCGAAACACGACACTTTGAATATCACGGCGAGCAGCGTGGAGACTTATTAATGACCAAAGAAAAGCTACTCGCGCATGGCGATTTGATGGAAGAGCAAATAGCCCGTGATCGGGAGCAGGACATTAGCTACCGATAAGATTGTTCTTTAACGATCAGGTATTAAGCAAATTATTATGAGTGTAGAAGTCGTCGTTTTTTATGTTTTTGCGATTGCGCTGGTATTCGCTGCGTCAATGGTTATAACAGTGCGTAATCCGGTGCACGCGGCTTTATTCCTAATAATGTCATTCTTCGCTAGTGCCGGACTTTGGCTACTTCTTGAAGCGGAATTTTTAGCAATCACGTTAGTACTTGTCTATGTCGGCGCGGTGATGGTTCTGTTCTTATTTGTGGTGATGATGTTGGACATCAATATTACCGTGTTGCGGGACGGGTTCGCTAGATATTTGCCTGTTGCGTTTGTCGTGGCTGTTGGAATGATGGTGTCACTCGGGCTGATCGTCGGAACAGAAAATTTCGGACTAGAAACGGTTGGGCCTGCGGCGAAAGCGTCGGCATCGTATAGCAATACGGAGGCCTTGGGTCGAGTCTTATACACGGACTATGTCTTCCCGTTTGAAATTGCCGCCGTCATTTTGCTGGTCGCCATTATCGCAGCGATCGGTTTGACCTTGCGTCCGAGCCGTCAAACAAAGGCACCGAATCCAGACGTCCAAGTCGCGGTGAATCGCGAAGATAGGATACGTATCGTAAAGATGGACAGCGAATAGCGGATGGGCACTCACGCAGTCGTAGTAAATACCGTGGTTAAGGGTGATTAAAAGCCGATGTTATCGCTAGCGCATTTTTTATTGATTGGTGCCGTTTTGTTCTGCTTGAGCGTGGCCGGTATTTTCATTAATCGTAAGAATGTCATCATTCTATTGATGTGCATTGAGTTAATGCTCCTCGCTGTCAACATGAATTTTATCGCGTTTTCGCATTTCAACGGTGATATCGCCGGGCAAGTATTCGTGTTTTTTATCCTCACTGTGGCGGCCGCGGAAGCAGCAATTGGCTTGGCGATATTAGTCGTTCTATTTAGGACTAGAAATTCAATTAACGTTGAAGATCTGGACGCGATGCGCGGTTAATCGCAATGACTAGAACTCAATAGAAACAGCAATCGAGAAACAAGTGTGCAAAACCTTTGTTTATTAATCGTCCTTGCGCCACTTATGGGCGCAATTGTCACGGGGCTTTTCGGCCGCGACGTCGGCCGTGCGGGCGCGCATTGGATCACGATTGTCGGAGTTGGCGTTTCGTTCATTTTGTCGTTAGTTGTTTTTTGGCAAATCGTACTCAACGGACATGCGCCTCTCAATGTGAATCTATACACCTGGTTGGAAAGCGGTGGCATCACGTTTCGCGTCGGATTTCTCGTCGATGAACTGACAGCGACCATGATGGTTGTGGTTACGTTCGTTTCGTGGATGGTGCACATCTATACCGTCGGATATATGCACGACGATCCAGGCTACCAAAGATTCTTCTCTTACATTTCCCTATTCACATTCAGCATGCTAATGCTGGTAATGGCGAACAATTTCATGCAGCTGTTTTTCGGCTGGGAAGCAGTTGGACTGGTTTCTTATCTTCTGATCGGATTTTGGTTCAAGCGCGATACGGCGATTTATGCGAACTTAAAGGCGTTCCTCGTTAACCGTGTTGGTGATTTCGGGTTTCTGCTCGGCATCGCGGCGGTCTTAATGTACTTTTCTTCAATGGATTATGTGGAAGTGTTCGCCCAGGCGAATGATATGAAGGACGTTCAAATTTCGTTGTTCGCCGGCCATCAGTGGTCTCTCATGACGGTGATTTGTTTACTATTATTCGTTGGAGCCATGGGCAAGTCGGCGCAATTTCCGTTGCATGTCTGGCTACCCGATTCCATGGAAGGCCCAACCCCGATTTCGGCTCTAATCCACGCCGCGACGATGGTGACGGCGGGTATATTCATGGTCGCGCGAATGTCACCGCTATTCGAAACATCCACAACAGCCTTATCGGTGGTGCTAATTATTGGTGCAATAACGGCATTTTTTATGGGGTTGCTAGGGCTCGTTCAAAACGACATAAAACGGGTGATCGCGTATTCGACGTTGTCTCAATTGGGTTACATGACCGTGGCCTTAGGTGCGTCCGCATATTCGGCCGCGATATTCCACCTCATGACGCATGCGTTTTTTAAAGCGTTATTATTTCTGGCCGCCGGCTCGGTCATTATTGGCATGCATCATCAGCAAGATATGCGTCATATGGGCGGGTTAAGAAAATACATGCCGATTACGTGGATCACTTGTTTGATCGGTTCATTCGCGCT
>CAWLAW010000138.1:0-7213 GCA_963854885.1 Gammaproteobacteria bacterium
CCGAGGATCGGTAGCGCGAATCGAACCTCTTTTGACAGCGCTTCAAATTTTTCTATATCCCCATAGGGAATAAGTGCGGCTTGGCCCGATTCGGTGGCAAGGCGGAATAATACGACCACCCCGCCGGCCAGCACACCACCGATGAGCCCGAGTATCGAGATCCCGAATCCACCTTGCACCGAGGCTAAGCGCAGCCGAAATCTATCGAAGGCAGAGGAGATCGCACTTAACGGATTCATGTAGGGAGGTTCATTCGGTCGCAGCGTTTACAACTGGATTCGGAGAAGAACAAATGCAATAGTGGCATCAAAATGAAACGGCGCAAGCATGTAACGTCCAGGTCGATTAATTCGCGTCTAGTTACGTGCATTGAGAACAAACGTCTTCGTCGCCGATCATAACAGATTGCACTTCGCATCATTGAAACTGCCGATTGGTTTATTCCCCCACGCTCCGGAGCACCCGCATGTCAGATATTGAAATTGCGCAACGCGCGAATAAGTTGCGCATTATTGATTTAGCCAAGGCCCAATACGGGATCCCAAGCGAGCACCTTGATCCTTATGGCCACTATAAGGCGAAAATTTCGCTCGACTACGTGGAGTCCTTAAAGTCGAATCCTGATGGGAAGCTAATTCTCGTTACTGCGATTAGTCCGACCCCAGCTGGCGAAGGCAAAACGACAACAAGTGTTGGCTTAGGCGATGGACTGAATCGCATCGGTAAAAAAACGATTGTGTGCTTGCGCGAACCGTCACTTGGACCGTGCTTTGGTATGAAAGGCGGCGCAGCTGGCGGCGGCTATGCACAAGTCGTCCCGATGGAAGATATCAACCTGCATTTCACCGGCGATTTCCATGCAATCGGTACTGCGCATAATTTGCTAGCCGCGCTAATCGATAATCATATTAGCCACGGTAATGAGCTGAATCTTGATCCACGATTAATCTCGTGGAAACGGGTCTTGGATATGAACGATCGCGCCTTGCGTAATGTAACCGTTGGACTCGGCGGCACCGCTAACGGGTTTCCGCGCGAAGATGGTTTCGACATTACCGTCGCTTCCGAAGTGATGGCAATTTTCTGCCTCGCCACCTCGCTCAGTGATTTGCGCGCCCGATTAGGGGATATCGTAATCGGATATACGCGTGGCGCACGCGAGCCCATTACGGCGGCCGACTTAAACGCCCATGGCGCAATGGCCGCATTGTTAAAGGATGCGATCAAACCAAACGTTGTTCAGACATTGGAGAATAATCTTGCCTTCATCCATGGCGGCCCGTTTGCAAACATTGCCCATGGTTGCAACAGCGTTTCGGCTACGAAGACGGCGCTAAAATTAGCCGATTACGTTATTACGGAAGCAGGGTTTGGCGCGGATTTAGGTGCTGAAAAATTTATTGATATTAAATGCCGAATGGCAAATTTAAACCCCAGCGCAGTGGTACTCGTCGCAACGGTCAGGGCGCTAAAATATCACGGTGGTGTCCCCAAGGATTCGCTTAATAGCGAAAACCTCGAAGCACTGTCAAAAGGAATGGTCAATCTCGAACGTCATCTAAAAAACATTACTCAACACTATAGCCTGCCCTGCGTCGTTAGCATTAATCACTTTACTCACGATTCGGATGCCGAAATCGACTTATTGAAATCGAAAGTCGAGGCGCTCGGCGGCGTCGCAGTCGTAGCCAAGCACTGGGCCAACGGCGGTGCGGGTGCCGAAGAACTAGCCAAGGTCGTTGCAGCAGCAGTCGACGAAAATACCAGCGCTCACACCTACGTTTACGAAACCTCCGCTTCGCTTTGGGAAAAAATGGAGGCCATTGCAACGAAAATTTATGGTGCGAGTGGAGTTATTGCCAACTCAAAGGTTCGCGGGGAAATCGATCGGCTTAACGGCCTCTATGGTGACTTTCCGGTGTGTATGGCGAAGACGCAAATGTCGTTTTCGACCGATCCGAGTGTGCTTGGGGCGCCGAGCGGTCACAGCGTTGAAATAAGCGAGGTTCGCTTGTTAGCAGGTGCACGTTTTATTGTCGCAATCGCAGGCAACATGATGACAATGCCCGGATTACCAAAAGTACCTGCAGCCGAAAATATCGACGTCAATGAAGATGGCGATATCGTCGGATTATTTTAGCGCAAATAATCCGGGCACTCCGCCGACGGACGCGATAGTGCTACCGGCCACTAAAAATTTTAGCGGTGCCCGAACTACCAGCTAAGTGGTTCCGAGTACGCCTGTTCATACCGTGAAGCGAAAGATTCACGCGTGAATGAATGGTTTTGCGTGCCGGCATTTTCGATCTTAATCGCGCCGCACAATGCAGCAATTCTGCCCGTGACATCCCAGCTGAGATCGTTCATTAATCCGTACAGCAAACCTGCTCGATAAGCGTCCCCACATCCCGTCGGATCAACTAGTGCTTCGACATCCGCGCACGGTATCGCGATTTCGCCGCCTTGCGTGTAGATCGTCGACCCCTCCCCACCACGGGTGACGATTAGTGCGTCAACTTGCTCGGCAATTTGTTGTGGCGACCACCCTGTCCTCTCTTGCATTAACTCAGATTCGTAATCATTGACTGTTACCCAGGTCGCAAGCTCAATGAAATTTTTAAGGTCCGCGCCATCAAACATGGGTAAGCCTTGGCCCGGATCAAATATGAACGGAATATTTGCGTCCGCAAACTGCCGCGCGTGTTCTATCATGCCGTCCCGGCCGTCCGGCGCGATGATACCGACGGAGACGTTCGTGGCATCCGAAATTTTGTTTGCCGCTGCGTGATTCATCGCGCCTGGATGAAACGCGGTAATTTGGTTGTCATCTAAATCCGTCGTGATAAAGGCCTGCGCCGTGAATGAATCTGGCACGATGGTAACGTGAGTACGGTCGAGGCCAGACTTATCCATCCACGCCGAATACGGTTCAAAATCCGAACCGACCGTTCCCATTGGCAATGGGTCGCCACCCAATAGTTTTAGGTTATAAGCGATATTACCGGCGCAGCCACCGAATTCTCGACGCAGATCTGGAACCAAAAAGGAGACATTCAGGATATGTATTTTGTCCGGCAGAATGTGATTTTTGAACTGATCTTGGAAGACCATGATATTGTCGTAGGCGAAAGAACCGCAAATCAACGCTGACATGTATTTTTCCTCATCGAACGTAAAGTAATTCGGCTTATTATGACTCAGGACAAAACGGTTGCGCATAGCCGCAAGCGACACCGTGTTTACTAATATTATCCTGTAATGCCATTTCTAGCAGTCGTCAGTAGCGGCGATATCATCGTCGCGTCGTGCACATATATTCTCTGTGTTGTACTAATCGTCGTGCTGGGACACAGATATCGATCGGCAACTCAGCATCGGCCGGGCCACCATTGGACAGATCGATTGAGACTTGGCGAGCTGAGTCGATTATCGATTATTGCTGGGTTCGTCTATTTCGCTTATCCGACGCTATTCGGCCTAAGCGAGGCACCGACACTCGCGTATTTGGCTTACACCGACGAGACCAGCATCGGGACACCCTTTCAGCTACTGTTTGTTATCGCGTTCGCGGTGACGATATTTTCGCCCATTGCAGGACGCGCCGTATTGATCCCGCCGATCCAGGCTTGCTTAATGGTCGGCTATAGCTTCCTCTCGCTAACCGCTTACCTAGGAGTCACCGTTGCCTCCATGTGGCCGGGCTTCGATGTATTTCTGTGGTTACTCATCGTCGCTTATATCGCGGAACAGATTACAGCCGCTGTTTCCGGCTCACCGCCGCGCGACGATCTGACTCGCGAAGAACCCCTGATTGCTGATGCGGTCAGGCTCGTTAGCTTAATACCGATCTTGCTAATTTACGGCTATGGCTTGGGTCGACAACTCGCGATTGTGTGACTCTCGCGCAAATAAATTCGCGCGAGAGTTGTTCTCAGATGACGTTACTAGCTGACCTTTTTCGCCGAAGACTAGTCCGTCATCGCCGCCAACACGATCCCTGCCAGCGCGCCGATCCGTTCAAAATGGTAACTATCCTCCATCAATCCGGTGGATAGGAATGCCAAGCTTAGATCGCGTTCCGGGTCCACCGTAAATCCCGTTGAGCCAGCGCCAAAGCCACCGTAGGATCGCGGCGAATTCATTGGACTGAACAACCCCGGCAGATTACCTTCGCCGCGCATGAAAAAACCAACCCCAATGCTGGCGGGATAAGAAAGCCAATTCCGGGTGCCTGTCCACATGTCGAACAGAATATTGCGTAATTCTCCAGTATGATTTCGCGTGCAGAAATCGAGCATCGCGGGCGACAGGATGCGCACGCCATCTAACTCACCACCACGCCGTAGCATCTCAGCGAATCGATGCAGATCGGGGGTGGTCGTAATGCAACCGCCGCCCGGTATCTCGCATCCTTCGCTGGCCAGTAACGAGCCGAGCCCTTCCACCGCCTCCGGCGGTAATAATGCGGGAATATCTTTGTAGGAAACTTTCACCGGACACAATCGCGACATTAAGTCATCACGTGCCCCGAGCGATGTGTCATTCATGGCTAGCGGTGCGAATATTTCCTCGCGCAGCATTTGCGTGTAACTCCGACCACGCCCGTCCGCTTTTAAGCACATCGCGGCAATCACCGTGTGACCGAGCAAAATCGAGTAGTTAACTCGCTCACCGGGTTGTGACTCGAGTGGCAGCGAGCTGGCAAACGCGGTCAATTTTTCAATATTTGTTAGGACATCAGGGGCGACCGGTGGGATTGCGGATAAGATGCCGCTGGTGTGGGTCAACAAATGATATAGGTTAACTTTCTCCTTGCCTAAAGTCGCAAATTCCGGAATTAATTCTGCAACCGGAGCGTGTAACTTCAATAAACCGCGTTCGACTAAAGACAACGCCAGCACGTTTGTGAACTGCTTCGCGACCGACATAGTTGCAAAGACTGAGTCGCTCCGAAGCGGCAAATCAGCCGCACGATCGGCGTAGCCTTCGGTGAGATCGAGGACGATTTTCCCATGACGTGCGACTATCATCGACACTCCATGACAACGGTGCGCATCGATGTCAGCAATAACTGCATCACGAACTCGGGCTAAACGATCGATGTCGAATCCCAGATCCTGCAATGAACTTCGATCTAATTCTTGTACTTGGCTTGCGATATTTGTCGCCATCATTTTTCTCCTATTTCCAATCTCAAAAATCTAAATTGAAGATGTCTATCAAGTCAATTGCCGACCCTAGGCCGGCTGCGCAGAAAATCGTCGCTCATCATTCTCTAGACGGCCCTCTAGCAACGGTGCGAGGTAACGCCCCGTGTAGGACGTTGCGTGTCTCGCGACATCTTCGGGTGTCCCAACCGCGATAATTTCACCGCCCCCACTGCCGCCTTCGGGTCCGAGATCAATCACCCAGTCTGCAGTTTTCACCACATCTAGATTATGTTCAATGACAACAATCGTGTTGCCGTGGTCGCGCAAGCGGTGCAGTACTTTGAGCAGTTGCTCGATGTCGTAAAAATGCAGCCCGGTCGTTGGCTCATCAAGAATGTACAAGGTCTTACCGGTGTCTCGTTTCGATAATTCGCGCGCGAGTTTAACGCGTTGCGCTTCTCCGCCCGACAACGTGGTCGCATTTTGACCGAGTCGAACATAAGACAAACCAACCTCTAGGAGTGTCTTTAGTTTGGGATAAACAGTCGGTATCGCCTCGAAGTAATTAACCGCCTCTTCAACGGTCATGTCCAGCACCTCGCTAATACTCTTGCCTTTGTACTGAATTTCCAGAGTCTCGCGGTTATAGCGTTTCCCTTTGCAACTATCGCAGGAAACATACACGTCAGGTAGAAAATGCATTTCCACCTTTATAACGCCGTCGCCCTGACACGCTTCGCAACGCCCACCTTTAACATTGAAACTGAATCGGCCAGGTTTATAACCTCGTGAACGGGCTTCTTGCGTACCTGCGAATAATTCGCGTATCGGGGTAAACAAACCGGTATACGTTGCCGGGTTTGAGCGCGGCGTACGACCGATCGGACTTTGATCGATGTCGACAACCTTATCGAATAAGTCCATGCCCTCAGCTCTTTCGTAGGGCGCAATTTCGTGCGACGCCTTATTCAATTCGTTCGCCGCGAGGTGGTAGAGCGTATCGTTAACCAGTGTTGATTTGCCAGAACCGGATACCCCGGTGACACAGGTCATCAAACCGGCCGGGATTTCCATATCCACAGAATTAAGATTATTCCCCGTCGCACCGAGTAACTTGAAGATCCGCTTTGAATCCACTGGGGTGCGAATTAACGGTATTTCAATTTTGCGCCGACCCGACAGATACTGCCCGGTGAGAGATTCCGAGCAAGCCGCTACTTCTTCAGCTGTCCCATGGACCACGACCTGGCCGCCATGGACCCCGGCGCCAGGTCCCATATCGACGACATAGTCACCGCTACGGATCGCCTCCTCATCGTGCTCGACAACGATAACCGTATTGCCGAGATCGCGTAGGTGCGTAAGCGTCGCAAGTAGGCGTTGGTTATCGCGCTGATGTAGGCCGATCGAGGGTTCGTCAAGAACATACATTACCCCGACCAAGCCCGCGCCAATTTGACTTGCCAGGCGGATTCGTTGCGCTTCGCCGCCCGAAAGCGTGTCGGCACTCCGATCAAGCGTTAAATAATCGAGTCCAACATTAACTAAAAACTGCAGTCTCGCTTCCACTTCCTTGACAATTTTTGCCGCAATCTCGCCTCTGTGCCCAGGTAAACTTAAAGTCGCGAAAAAATCCTTCGCAATGCCGATCGGCATACTCGCGATTTCCGGGATACGACGGTCTGCGACGAACACGTTTGATGCGGCTCGATTTAGCCGAGTGCCATTGCAATCCGGACAACTTTTTGAACCCTGGTAGCGAGCCAGCTCTTCGCGGACAACATTCGACTCAGTTTCTCGATAGCGCCGTTCCATATTGGGTAGAACACCTTCGAATGTGTGCTTTCGCGTATAGACCTTGCCACCCGATCGAAAATACGAAAACTCAATTTTTGTCGACCCGCTACCGGTCAGAATAACTTTGCGTATCGACGGGCTTAAACTTTCGAAAGGGGTATCAATGTCAAAGTCGTAATGTTTTGCGAGCGCGGTTATTAATTGAAAATAATACGCATTGCGGCGGTCCCATCCGCGAATTGCGCCGGCCGGCAAACTCATTTCAG